>JAHIWM010000221.1 GCA_018815765.1 Gammaproteobacteria bacterium
ATTACGAAAGCTCGCACCCATCACCACGGTCGGAATACCATGGTTTTTGTAATGGTTATAAATAGTTTTGACTGACAACACGCCAGGGTCTTTGTCGCCGGAAAAATCCTGCTCTGGCTGATTTTGTTTGTACCAGTCCAGTATGCGGCCAACAAAAGGTGAAATTAAGGTCACGCCAGCATCGGCACAGGCTTTGGCCTGAGCCAGACTAAAGATCAACGTCAGGTTGCAATGAATACCTGATTTCTCCAGCCGGGCTGCTGCCTGAATACCTTGCCAGGTGGCAGCCAGCTTAATCAACACTCTGTTTGAGTCCACGCCAGCTGCGCGGTAACGCTCAATAATACTCAATGCCTTGGCCACACTGGCTTCGGTATCAAAGGACAAACGGGCGTCAATTTCAGTCGACACCCGACCCGGAATATGGCGCAAAATTTCACAGCCAAAATTCACTGTCACTTGCTCACAGGCCGCTGCAATATCTTGCTCATTGCCTTTAAGTGCACTGCTCTTGAGTGCGCTATGCAATAAATGCTGATACTCAGCCTGCTGGCTGGCCTGCAATATTAGCGATGGGTTAGTGGTGGCTTCAGTAGGTTGAAGCTGCTGTATAGCGGCAATATCACCGCTGTCTGCCACCACGACCGTCATTTTGCTGAGTTGTTCGAGCTGATTCATACTTTTCCCTATTATCCTTTATTCGTTGTAACACGTTGGCTTTGCTCTGGCCCTAAGTAACTGGGTTTCAGGCCGCCTGTATCAATGATTAGCTTTTGCAGCACTAAGGCCGGGTCGACCAGGTAAATTCGTAGTTTGTGTTCGCCAGGCTTATTCACTTTGATCGCAGTTTTGATCACCCGAACTCCATCCAATACTGCGTTATCCCACACAGTCGGGTTTTTATTTGCCAGACTGTCGATAAGTTCGGGCTTGTCATTATTCAGCGCCACGGCAAAACGCAAACCACGGCCAGGCACCAGATCCAAAGTCGGGGCTATCACACTATGTAAAGTGAATTCACCAGTGGAATGGAAATACAGCGGGTATTCCAGATAAGGGGCTTTGCCAATATCTTTGGTTTGATAATCCAGTTCAGTCATAGCTGCCATAGATGCTGTGCCACGGCCATGATCTGGGATCAGTTGCCACCAGCTTTGGTTGTTATTGCCCTGCACTTTTGCACTGGCTGCGTCCAGCGCTATATAACCGTCTGCTTCAACAAAACCTGAAGTCGGCTCTGTTTTAGGTTTTACGGCCGATACTTTAATTTTTGCGCCGCCCCAGCCAGTGCCCTGCACATGCACTTCACCGACATTCAGCCCGGCTTTCACTTTGCTCCAGTCGATGCTGACCTGAATCGTTTGTGCAACTTCAATCTGGCCTTTCGTTTGGCTTAACTGAATCCAATCGGCTGATGTTTTGGCATTGAATTCAAAGGGCAGGCTGCCTTTGTTAAATACTTCAATAGCGCGCTGTTTTTGACCGTGCGGGTAAAAAGGGTCCAGCTCTAAGGGCTGACCTTTGTATTCGCTGATAGGCCATGAAAACGCTGAACCTTCGGGTGCTACGCCCATATCGGCCACTGGCATAGGTTCTGCGAGAGATACCACAGGCATTAAGTTTGCCGGTGGGTTACGCCAGTAGGTAAAACCAATATGAGGCTGTGACATCATATGGTTCCAGCGGCCATCGCCGAGGCTCTGGTAAAGCTTGGTCAGCTCTGCATCCTGTTTAAACCAGAAGCGCACCTGCTCTGCCCAATAAGTGGTCGTCCCCCGGCCTTGTTCGCCATGTAACTTGTTCATCGCTACTGCACGGTTTAATTCATACACAGCCTGACTGGCTTTTAGTGGATGCGACACCAGTTGGATATAAGCATCCCTTTGTTCAGTCGGTAATTGACGGTACAGCTCATCCGATTTTTCCACTAAAGCAGCAAGCTCGTGACTGACGCGCTCTGCTTCCTGATAATGGAAAATGCTGTAGGTATGGGGTTCCACAGCTTCAGGTTTACGACGGCCGTTGTGTTTGGTGTAGCCCTGGATCAGTTCAGCGACTGTGGCGGCATGCTCTGCACTGAATTGTTGCGTGGCCCAACTGACGGCAAATTGCTCTAAGTTATCTGCTTTAAAAGCCGGTGGGTTCCAGGCCATACGCAGGAAAAAGTCGATCGGAAATTCCATCGGCTTTAAATCCCCAACATTGACTATCCAGATACGATCCGCCTGAAATTGCCAGGCTAAATTCATTTGCTCCCAGATTTTTGCCATAGGCACTGTATTGATCCAGCGGTAAGAACGCGGGCTGCCGACATAATCAAAGTGATAATACACACCAGCGCCACCGGCACGGCCGCGTTCTTCTGCTGTGGGCAGGCGGCGGATATTGCCGTAGTTATCATCAGCCCAAAGCAAAGTGACATCGTCCGGCACTCTCATACCGCGCTCATAAAAGCCCTGTACTTCCTTGTACAAAGCCCAAACTTGTGGCACTTCGCTGATGGGTTTGTCTTTAAAGGTTTCTGTTAATATCTGGCGTTGATCCGCTACTACTTGTTCCAGTAAGCCGATATTTTCGCCTTCGCTCATCGGCTCATCTTCCTGACCACGCATACCAAGGGTATAAATGCTTTCGAGGTCTTTATGCCGCTTCGCGCCTTCTTGCCAGAACTTATAAATATTGTCGCGGTTGCTGGAGTATTCCCATGGCCCTTTGCCGTACCTGTTCCATTCTTTGTCGGCCCGCATCATAGGTTCGTGGTGGCTGTTGCTCATCACTATGCCCATTTCATCGGCCAGAATAGCGTTTTGTGGATCGTCATCGGCAAAGGCGTTGTTCCACATCGCAGGCCAGAGAAAATTCGACTTCAGTCGTAGTAACAGTTCAAACACATGCTGATAAAACTGGCTGTTGTAGCCACCAAATTTTTCGCTGGTCCAATTGGTTAAGGCTGGAGCTTCGTCATTTAAAAAGATGCCACGGTATTTCACTTTGGGCGCATCGGTAAGCTTTGTGCCCGCTTTGATATACAACTGATCCTGCTTTTTCACTGGCACATCGGCCCACCAACTCCAGGGCGATACCCCTATGGTTTCGGCCAGATCATAAACGCCAAAAATAGCGCCTCTTTTATCGCTGCCAGCAATCACCAAGGCTTGTTCTACACCCGGCATAGGTTGTTCAATCACCTGAATCAAATAAGCTTCCCAGTTTCCTTTAATACTACTTACATCCAGCTTTCCCGCTGCAATCAGTTGATCGAGAAGCGCATTGTTACCCAAGCTACCAATAATCAGCAGCTGTTTGGCATCTGCTTTTTCGCTAACGCTTAAACTTTTGCCACTGACCTTTTGAATATCCTGTTGCAGGCTTTGCACGGCGCGTTTTAAGCCTTTATGGTCCTTATCATCCAACTGAATTGTGGCCTGGCTACTTTTTCCGACCAAAGCAAAGTCGCCTTTAGCGGGTTGTTGTGCCAGATAGTCACCAGGTAAAGCAACAGCTGCCGTGCTGAAAAAGGCTAAGACTAAACTGAACGTAAAAGCGGTTTTCATGGCCTGGCTGTTCATGGAGTGGCCTCTTTTTCCTGTCGTGCATGTACACCCAGCGTAGTGCCAACAAATCCACCAGCGACCTGAGTACTTAAGATTTTGGCATCCTGCACTTCACCCAATTGCTGCCAGTCACCCTTTTGATCGGCATAATAAAAGCTGATGTCTCCGGCTTTGCCTTGGATCCTTAGCTGCATTTGCTCTGTACTTGCTGCTAAGTTCTGGCTAGCGATAAGTACAGGTTTGCCGCCTTTGGCTTGCTCAAGAAATACTGTAGTTTTACCATCTGTAGTTTTTACGCCCAGATAGTAGTGATATTGCTCGCTCTGAAAGGCCACCAAACCAGCTGAAATCTTGCCTTTTGGCACCACAAGGCTGGTGCTGGTTTCAAAGCTGGTATGTTGCTGGCGACGACCAATAAAAGCAGGTTGCGATAACGAATCCATGCCCACAGCTTTGGCATTGAGGATCAGGTTCTGTCCATCCAGTTTTAACCAGCTTTGATCAAACTCACGCAACAGGTTCCAGTCGAGCTTTAAGCTTTGACCATCAAACTCATCACGCCAGTTGAAATTGCCTGTTTGTGTTAAAGCCCCGGTACTGCTGATTAAGCCCGTTGGAGCCGCAAGTCGGTATGGGATTTCTTGTCCTTGAGGCAGAATAGTAGGCCATTCGTCTTTCCAGCTAACAGGCAGCAAAAAGGTTTCGCGGCCTGTATTAAAGTAACTTTGCTGATAGACACGAGTCGCCAGAAATACCGCCCACCACTGACCATCAGGTAACTGCACTAAATCGGCATGACCAGCTGTGGTAATAGGGTTGGCTCTGTCGGCTGGTAAATCACGCTGCGTCAGAATAGGGTTGTCGCTGTAAGGTACAAAAGGCTCATTTAGGCTACGCGTTCTGAATACGACGGCCGAATGTTGATCGGCAGTGCCGCCTTCAGCACAGACCAGATAATACCAGCCGTTATGTTTGTAAATATGGGGGGCCTCTATCCAAATCGGCTTGGTGCTTAAGTCCACACCGCCATTCACCAGCAGTTTTTTGGAGTCCGGCAACACGGCTTTTTTCACCGGGTCGTATTGCCACATCCAAATGGCTCTATGACCTTCATACAAAGCCTGGCCCGGTGCTTCACCGTTATGACTGATATACACCTTGCCATCGTCATCAAAAAAGATATCCGGGTCTATGCCTTCCACTTCCGGCAACCAGATCGGATCAGACCATGGCCCTGCAGGATCTGTAGCGGTCAGAATAAAATTACCGCCTTTGTCCACTACTGTGGTGATCAGGTAAAAAGTACCGTCGTGATAACGAATAGTAGGGGCAAAAATACCACGGGAGACCTGCATGCCTGACATATCGACCTGGGAGGCACGGCTTAGTGCATGGCCGACTAATTGCCAGTTCACCAGATCGGTGCTGTGTAAAATCGGTAAACCCGGTGTATAGGAAAAAGAAGACAACACCATGTAATAATCATCGCCACGGCGGGTAATGCTGGGATCGGGGAAAAAGCCTGCAGCGACAGGGTTTTGGTAGCTTCCTTTGGCTAATGGTTCGGCAAACACAGCGTCCTGGCCCTGATAATCAAACCAGTGAAAAGTTGCTGCTGTGCTGACTTCATCCGTTGGTTTTTCCGGCTGACATCCGCTGAATAACAGGCTAAAGCCCAATAGGGCGGAAGCGTAGGTAGTTTTCATTTTTATCTGTTCCTTTGACAAGCCTGACTCCATTAGACGGAAAAAGACCAGGACCATCAATGGCTTCGGGTTTATGAAAATACGTCAGCTTTGTGCGTTTTTTCGGAGGGGAAGCTTTAAAAATGACAAGGGTGCGGATTAACCGCTACCTGGTATCAGATTGGAATTCGAAGCGGGCGGGCACAAGACCCGCCCCTACAGCAATGTACCGCGAGGTTTAGTCGTTCACCGCCACGTTACTCAGCATTTCGCCACGAGCTTCACGGTATTCTTTTGGCGTTTGGCCAAAATGGCGTTTAAACACCGCATACATATATTGCAGCGACGGATAACCGCAAATATTGGCGATGGCGATAGGGTTAACCTGAGTATCGACCAGCATTTTGCAGGCTTTCACCAGCTTTTGGTTATGTAGTTCGGTGTGGATCGAATGGCCGCGTTCCGCTCTGAAACGCTGTTCCAGGTTAGAACGAGAAATACCAACAAAATCAGTAACCTGCTCAACTTTTGCGCCTCGGGTGGCGTGGCGGCGGATGTAGTGCATGGCCTGAATCACATAAGGGTCACGCAGGGCTTTAAAGTCGGTAGATTGGCGTGATGCCACACCGACAGGCGGCACCAGAATACGTTTTTGGCCTACTTCGATATTATTCAGTTGGGTATGCAGCAACTTGGCAGCTTTATAACCCATTTCAAAACAACCCTGAGTCACCGAGCTTAAGCTGATCCTGTTGAGGAAACGGGCTATATCGTCGTCATCTATGCCAATGATAGAAATATTATCCGGTACAACTATGCCAAGATGTTCGCAAGCTTGCAGCAGGTGGCGGGCGCGGGAGTCGGTGACGGCAATAATGCCTATAGGTTTTGGTAAGCTTTCCAACCAGTCCGTCAGACGATTCATGGCATATTGCCAGGTTTCAGGTCTGGTGCAGTGACCCTGATAAATCTGGCAGTCGTAACCATCCTGAGCAGTTAATTTTTTCACCGCACTTTCACGCTCGCTGGCCCAGCGGTGCTGCTCGTCGGTTGGCACACTATAAAACGCAAAACGGTCTAAGCCTTTGCGTTTCAGATGCTCATAAGCGGCTTGTACCAGCGCATAGTTGTCAGTGGCGACATAAGGAACTTCTGGGTAATCTGCGGCTTTGCTGTAAGAACCGCCCACCCCAACTATAGGTTTGGTGGTCCCGGCCAAAGCGCGTTGAATATTCATATCGTCGAAGTCAGCAATAATACCGTCGCCGCCCCATTCATGAATATGTTCGAGACGACAGAGGAAATCTTCCTCCAGATACACGTCCCAATCGACTTTAGATGATTGCAGATAATGACCTATGCCTTCGATCACTTGCCTGTCAAAAACCTTATTGGCATTAAACAAAAGTGTAATGCTGTGTTTAGCTTTAAACATATAACCTGTCCCCGTCCTGTCGTTATACCCTTCGTCCTTGAAGCTGCAGCGTTGTTGATTGAGCTGCTTCAATTACTTTGGGTATTTATAATTATCTTTTTTTATTTTTTTAACTTTTTTAATTAAGCGGGTTAAATATTAGCCAGTCAGGCTTTTTTGGCAAACGATAAATCATAATTCAGCACCGAATTATGAATTTTCGTAATTGCTGGTAAGCATTCCGTCACCAAGTATTAGCTCACCAAAAGTCAGAACAGATTTCAAAATATGTATATAGGCATAGATTTAGGCACTTCGGGTATCAAAGTAATTTTGCTTGGCGAGAACGGCAAAGTCATTGATAGCGCCAGTGCTGAGTTAGTCGTCAGCAGGCCACAGCCTTTATGGTCAGAGCAAAACCCGGAGCATTGGTGGCTTGGGCTGCAGTCTTGTATGGATCAATTAAGTCAGCGCCAGTCCTTGTCGTCGGTTAAAGCTATAGGCTTAGCGGGCCAGATGCATGGCGCTACTTTGTTGGATGAACAGAACCAGATTATTCGCCCTGCCATTTTATGGAACGATGGCCGCTCTTTTGAGCAATGCCAGCAACTGGAATTGAAAGTTGCCGATTTGCCACAGATCACCGGCAATCTGGCGATGCCAGGTTTTACTGCCCCTAAATTACTCTGGGTGCGTCAACAGGAACCAGCCGCTTTTGCCAGAATAGCCAAAGTGCTGCTGCCAAAAGATTATTTACGTTTTTGCTTAAGTGGCGACTTTGCTTCTGATATGTCGGATTCGGCCGGTACTTTATGGCTGGATGTGGCGAAACGCGACTGGAACGACGAGCTGTTGTGCGCTTGTGGTTTAAGCCGCGACCAAATGCCAACACTTTATGAAGGCGATCAGATCACCGGAACCTTATTACCTGACCTCGCGAAACGCTGGGGTTTAGCCGCTGTGCCTTTAATTGCCGGCGGCGGTGACAACGCCGCTGGTGCTGTGGGGGCTGGCATAGTGCGTCCGGGCCAGGCCATGTTATCTCTTGGTACTTCGGGTGTGTATTTTGCTGTCAGTGATGGCTTTCTGGCGAACCCTGAATCCGCAGTACATAGTTTTTGCCACGCCTTGCCTAATACCTGGCATTTGATGTCTGTGACATTAAGTGCTGCCAGTTGTTTGCAATGGTATGCCGAGCACTTAGTGAAAACTCCTGTTGCTACTTTGCTGGCGGATTTGGATCAAGGGCTAGGCGCTATTGAAGATATGCCGCTGTTTTTACCTTATCTGTCTGGCGAGCGCACTCCTCATAACAATCCAAATGCTAAAGGTGTCTGGTTTGGTCTGGACTACAACACTGACCAAAAAGCCCTGACTTATTCGGTGCTGGAAGGCGTCAGTTTTGCGTTATTTCAAGGCGCAGAAGCCCTGCATGCCAGTGGCCTGATGCCCACAGAAATTAACCTGATTGGTGGTGGTGCCAGAAGCCCGTATTGGCGGCAGTTGCTGGCTGACGTGATGAACCAGCCACTGACCTTCAGAGAAGGCGGCGAAGTAGGGCCTGCTTTAGGCGCTGCCCGTCTTGCTCGCTTAGCCATGGAGCCTGATACAGCGCTGGATGTGCTGTGCCCGCCACCACCAGTGGTCAGCCAGCATCTGCCGGACGCCAAACGTCATGCTGCTTTAGCCAAACGCTACAGCAAATTTAAAGCTTTGTATCAGTCATTGGCAGAGCATTTTTAATGGTAGGGGCGGGCTTGTCTCCGCCCGTTCAGGTATTAAACCTCAATAACAACGCCACGGCTGCAAAGACGACGTGAATAAAGCAAAAGCACAAGGTAGCTTTGAAAAAACATAATTGTGATTAAAGCCAGCAATGCCCACCATTAGCAGCATTGGAATTGATGTAAAACAGGAGAGCAAAATGGCTCAGTATTTCGATCAGATTAATAAAATTGCGTATGAAGGTGCCGATAGCACCAACCCTTTAGCTTTTAAACATTACAACGCCAGTGAAGTCGTTTTGGGTAAAACCATGGCAGAGCATTTGCGTATGGCTGCCTGTTACTGGCACAACTTCTGCTGGAATGGTCAGGATGTATTTGGTCAGGGCACTTTTGGCCGTCCATGGTTAGAAGCTGGTGACGCTATGGCGCAAGCCAAAGCTAAAGCCGACGTTGCTTTTGAATTCTTCAGCAAGCTGAGCATTCCTTATTATTGTTTCCATGACATCGACGTGTCACCTGAAGGCAACAGCATTAAAGAATACATCAACAACTTCGCAGCTATGGTGGATGTGCTTGAGCAAAAGCAAGCTGAAACTGGCGTGAAATTGTTGTGGGGTACGGCGAACTTATTCAGTAACCCACGTTACGCTGCAGGTGCTGCCACCAATCCAAACCCGGAAATTTTTAGCTACGGCGCCACTCAGGTTTTCCATGCAATGAACGCAACTCAGCGTTTAGGTGGCGAAAACTACGTATTGTGGGGCGGTCGTGAAGGGTACGAAACTCTGCTGAACACTGACCTGCGTCAGGAACGTGAGCAACTGGGCCGCTTTATGCAAATGGTAGTTGAGCACAAGCATAAAATCGGTTTCAAAGGCACTTTACTGATCGAGCCTAAGCCACAGGAGCCAACCAAGCACCAGTACGATTACGACTCTGCGACAGTGTATGGTTTCCTGAAGCAATTTGGTCTGGAAAAAGAATTCGCCGTCAATATCGAAGCCAACCACGCTACCTTGGCTGGTCATTCGTTCCATCATGAAGTAGCTACTGCTATTTCACTTGGCATTTTTGGCAGCATCGACGCCAACCGCGGTGATGCACAAAATGGCTGGGATACAGACCAATTCCCGAACAGCGTAGAAGAGCTGAGCCTGGTGATGTACGAAATTCTGAAAGCTGGTGGTTTCACCACTGGTGGCTTCAACTTTGACGCCAAATTACGCCGTCAGAGTATGGACCGCGCCGATATGTTCCATGGTCATATTGGTGGTATGGACCACCTGGCTATGGCACTGAAACGTGCAGCAGTTCTGGTTGAAAAAGACTTTTTAGGTAAAGCAGTTGCAGAGCGTTATGCCGGCTGGAATGGTTCTTTAGGTAAAGCAATTCAGGGCAGCGAGCATTCATTGCAAACTCTGGCTGCTATGGTAGAGCGCGAACAGTTAAGCCCGAAAGCCGTCAGCGGCCGTCAGGAATTGCTGGAAAATCAGGTTAATTTAGTGTTGTTTAGATAGGCCTCCCGAACCCTGTCGTAGCCCGGCTTGCCGGGCATTTTATCCGGGCGCAGAGAAGCTACTGCGCCCTATTTTCTTGCTTGTTACGCCTGTTGCTCACCTAAAATAGAACGTAGCTTTTTCTTTGCATAACTTTCTGCAAGCTCTTTGCCTATGTTAAAAATGGTCGAGACACTAGCATCCTTAAATTCTGACTTGATAGTATTCCAAATCTCATCTCTTCGGATATTATCAAGGAACTCGTGACCATCCCAAGTTAGACGATTAACGAAAATATGACTTGGTACCACGGACGTATTAGCCAACGTATCCGAAACCTTGCCATCAAGTAACCCAGCTTCAATTAACAGCAAGGCATGATACTTAACTACTTCTTTGTCGTATCCATCAACGGCCAATTGACGTGGATTCTCCTCAATAGCAAACAATAGCTTACGGATTAGTTCCATATCTCGCTTCATAGCGTCTCACCTAAAGATTTGAATATTCACAACTCATTGATATTAGTCTGAGATAGACAGTCCCAAACGGTCTAGGGGAACGAAATTAGCCAGTTAGTTAAAGCTCACTATAATCAAGTCTAACTCCCAATAGTCCACTAATTTTCTGCAGCTCCATTAATATTTCAACAGGACCTTGAAGTGCACCTTGATGTCTCGAAGTGTCTTTCACCATTTCGGCTGAAATTAAATTCAGCGAACGACAGCTTTCTATTACATTTTTCTCACTTGGCATACGTAGTAAAAAGGCAAATAAACGATAAAAAGGTATTGCCTGTCTTTTTGATATCAGCGTGGAGCCAAGACGCTTGAGTTCGTCTTGCATGTCTAGTGTCGCGTTAGCGTTAGTAATTTTTGCTCTATTTCTTAGGCAAAAAGCGGATAGCTCACCCAAGCTTTCCTTAAAAGAAACCAACGGCTCTAGAACCAGTTTTAAAATAAATTGGCCTACCACAAATACTGTGACACCGGCCAATATTGTAAATAGTATTGAATCTTTCAAGGAATGCTCCGAAAGTTATAACTCATTAATAGAAGGGGCTGCAATCCGCACATTTTCCCCAAGTTCGGTTCTTTAACGCTCGAAGCACCTGCACGGAAGGCGTATGTTAATTTTGCTTGTTCTGTAGCCCTTTAATAAACTCTGGGGCTAGATCTGCACCGTTCGGCCACACCACAGTTTCAAGCTCTGGATCCACAGATACCTTTCGGAAAACGGCGATTTCCTTCAGTGCTGCAAATACAGGCCCATGCAGCTCGCCATCCAGATCCACCTCGCCAGAAGTAGCATCATCAAAGGCTACCCAAATTTTGTAATCCGCTACGTATTTTGCAGATTTAATATGCAACATCATTTACTCCAGTGGTGCTATGAATTCAAAGCGTTTCGCCTTTGGCGAGATACTTTCTTTTGCTTCGCCAAAAGACAAGTATCCAAAGAAAAGGCGACCCCAGGTCGCAGCGAAAGCCCGGCCCAAAATCGTGCGTCCAAGGCGATTGTGCAACTCGTTCGTCGCTATCGCTCCTCGCTCAAACACTCCTCGTCTTAAAACCTTGGCCACCCAATTTTGTCCGGCTCGCGCCCCAATGGGGGTTTGGTGTCGATAGTTGGATGGTCGGCCGTAAAGAGCAAAAAAACATAAGTGACGCACACCGCAAAACCTGATCCTGATCCTGATGATGTTATTTATAACGACCAAGCCGCATCCTTAATCAAAGAAGCATATGCAATAAGGTAGCTAACTAAGAGCCTATATTGATCGTGATAGCTTTTAATGATGGGATGGTTATTCGTAGGAACCTCTAAAATGAACACTTTACTATTGAACACGAACTGCGAAACGAATTCTTCGTAAAGACGTTTATTACCATTTATTCCAGAATCTTTGCATATTTTTCCAGTAAAAATCTCAAGGCTATGCAGTACACCTTGATCGTGCACTATGGAGTGCCTCATTTTTTCTACTAAATGGATTGTAAAACGCAGATCAATTTTAAAATGATTTTTTGTCTCTCTGATTTTTATGCCATCAAATGTATTTGAAAAATAGCACAGCATAGTATTCAAATCTCTGGGTGGTGGTTTACCGGTCGATTCCGAATAGGAAAACTTCAAGAAGGTCTCAAACTTTTCGTAAGCACTCATAAGAAGCCAGCAATACTGGCTGTTTTTATGCCAATACGTTAACTGCTTTAGATCATCAACAGATGATTTTCTAAAAGCATATTTTTCCGACTGTCCTGTAAAGGGATTATCAAAAATAAATGCATCTAGGCTTACAATTTCTCCGGGGCTACCTAAATCATTTAACCTATCTAGTGATTCAAACTCTCTTCTAAACGCCTGACTAACAACCTGTTTAAGATGATGAAGATCTGCCAAACTTTCTCGAAACTCTTCAAATTTAGGATCGATTACACACTTGCGCATAAACTCATTCCGTATATCACGAACCAAAGGGGGCAAGTCTTGCCCTGTCCCCCTGAGTTTATCAGACAGTGTAGCTTTGGGTTATTTCTTTGCCTTTTCAGCGCTCTGCGCAAGTTCTATCAACTGCGGCACCACTTCTTTTGGCTGGTTTTTCCGGTCAAATAGTAGTGGGTAGTCTGTTCTGCCTTTCATTGGCCAGTTGTTGCGCCAGGTTTGGTTGTCGTTCACGCCCCATAAGGTGACTCGATCAATAGTGTCGCTGTGGCGTAAAAATAGCTCAAAAAATTGCAGGTATTTTTCTGTCAATTGATCGCTAACTGCTTTTGGCAAGCCATCGGCGTAAGGGTTAAACTCTTGTTTTAACTTCATATTTAATGAGATGTCAGCGCCAATATTGGTTGGATCAGGGAACGGCAGCACTGAGATATCCAGTTCGGTAATCATCACCTTCAGGCCTGTGTTTTTAAAAGCCACAATAGAGTCTTCCACGTCCTGCAGTGTTGGGTAATCCAGGCTGTAATGGCCTTGTTCACCAATGCCGTAGATAGGCGCTTTTTTCGCTTTTAAGGCCGCAACCAGCTTTAACACTCCGGCGCGTTTTTCAGGTTTAAATAAATTGAAGTCGTTGTAATAAAGTTGAGCTTTAGGGTCGGCCTGATGGGCTAGTTCAAAGACTGTGGCTATATAGTCTTCGCCTAAGGCTTTATACCAGTTGGATTGGCGCAGAGTGCCGTCTTCATTTAAAGCTTCGTTGACTGCATCCCAGCCCTGGATGCGGCCTTTGTAGCGGCCCATCACGGCATTAATATGGTTTTTCAGTCTGGATAACACCAGTTCTTTTGAAGCAGGTTGGCCTTTAGCGTCCTGAAATACCCAGGCTGGCGTTTGTTCGTGCCACAGCAATACATGACCTATTACGTTGATATTGTTGGCTTCGGCGTATTCAATCATGGCGTCGGCGGCAGCAAAGTTGAACTGGCCTTCTACAGGTTCAATGATTTCCCACTTCATCACGTTTTCTGCGGTCACCGCATTAAACTGCTGCTTAACCAGCTCCAGTGTGCCCGGCTCTTTGCCTTCTATTTGCGTTGCGCTTAACGCAGTGCCAATACTGAAATGTTTGCTGTACGCCGCTTTTAAAGAGGTGCTTTGATCTTGTGCATAAGCACTGCCCGTCAGAAGGGCGCTTAACAAGATACAAAAAGGAATAGGTTTCATCGGGTGACTCCAAAAGTAATTAAAAAATAAACAGGACCGCCGCTGTTATCCTGCCTTGTCCAACTGATAGCGGATATGCGCCTTAAAAGGTTGGCCTGGGCGGGTAAAATGAAATGGAAAACCTTTTTGGTTGGGGGAGTCGGGGAAAAACTGCGGTTCAAGGCAGATACCCTGACGAGCTTTAAATGGTCCGGCTAAATGTTCGCCTGTATACACCTGTAGGCCCGGATAATCGGAATACACACTCAGGCGCACTAAGCCATCCGGGCTTATCAGTTCAGCCGCTGCCTGGTGCAGATCGCCGTTGACCACAAAGTTATAGTCCATACGGATGCCATTCAGCGCTTTGGCTGTACTGAAATCCAACTGGCTACCTTGCACCTTAGGCAGCTCACCAGTAGGAATATTCTGCTCATCTATCAGGGTGTAATGCGCCGCATGCAAGCAGAGTTTATGCCCATCAATAGGAGCCTGATCAGGCGCCAGATTAAAATACGGATGCAAAGTGGGCCCGACAAGAGTAGTGACATTGCTGCTGGCTTCCAGCTCGATATCCAAAGCACTTTGTTCGGACAATTGATAGGTGACACGAAAGGACACAGGGCCAGGATAGCCACCCTGACCATCAGCCATCTCGCAGCCAAGTACCAGTCTGGATTCCTGCTGTTCCAGCACTTGCCAGTTCATTTGATGTAAACCGGCAGCACCACCATGCAATTGATTTTGCCCTTCATTTTGTTCCAGCTGATAAAACTGCTGACCAATCAGCAAGCGGCCTTTACCAATACGGTTGGCGTAAGGCCCAACTAAAGCACCGAGGTAAAAGGGATCCTGGGCATAAGCATCAGGCTCGGCGTAACTTAAGATCAGTTCACGTTTGCTATTACCCACAGCAGTGGACCAGCGCTGCATAGCCGCCCCCCGCTCCAGTATGCTCAGCTGGTCGCCCGCTTTATTGGTCAAATGAAAGACGTTCATACATTTGCTCTCTTCTCTAATACTGTAGGGGCGGGGTTTATCCCCGTCTG
>JAHIWM010000222.1 GCA_018815765.1 Gammaproteobacteria bacterium
GCTCAAGCGCGCTTGGAAACGCGATATTGGGTGTCACGCCCTTAAGTTGTGTGCTACCGCCATCAATACGATAGAACTTAGCAATGGTATACTGCACATGGCCAATCGGCTTGTCGTACATATCATAAATACGTTCTAAGCCTTTATGCTGTTGTACTGTACCTTTACCAAAGGTATGTTCACCTACAATCAGAGCACGGCCATAATCCTGCATAGCAGCAGCGAAAATTTCAGAAGCCGACGCACTGTAACGGTCAACCATCACGGTCAAAGGACCATTATAAAATACGCTACCGTCCTGATCCTGACTGATACCAATACGGTTACCTGCTTCACGGATTTGCACCACAGGGCCTTTATCAATAAATAAGCCTGTCAAAGACACGGCTTCAGGCAAAGAACCACCGCCGTTGCCGCGTAAATCAACAATGATACCGTCGACGTTCTGCTGCTTTAAGCTGGCAATTTCTTTTTTCACATCTTCCGTCAGGTTGTTATAAAAGCTTGGAATATTAATCACACCAATCTTTTTACCTAGCGGACTTAATTTAGGCTCCAGTACTTCGGCTTTAGCCGCTCTGTCTTCTAAACGGATTTTATCCCGCACAATAGAAATCTGAGTCGGTACACCTTTGGACGCATCGCCGCCAACTAATACCTGCAGACGTACAGTCGAACCTTTTGGACCTTTGATCAGATCCACTACATCATCAAGACGCCAGCCAACCACATCAACAAATTCTTCTTCGCCTTGAGCTACACCAATGATTTTATCTTTTGGTTTGATTTTTTTCGTCAGATCAGCCGGACCACCTGGAACCAGACTCATAATGACAGTGAAATCATCATCACTTTGTAACACAGCACCAATACCCTCAAGCGACAGGTTCATTTCCTGTTGGAAACGTTCTGCACTGCGTGGCGATAAATAAGAGGTATGAGCTTCAATACTGCGGGCATAAGAGTTCATTACGATCTGGAAAACATCTTCGCTTTCCGTTTGTAACAAACGCTTCTTGGCGTTTTCATAACGTTTTTTCAGCAGCTTGGTCGTTTCTTCTGCAGTTTTACCTGCTAATTTCAGATTCAGCGCGTCAAACTTCACCTTTTGACGCCACAGTTCGTTCAACTGGGCAACATCAGCAGCCCATGGCGCATCTTCACGCTCAAATTCGTAGCTGTCTTGTTTGGTGAAATCAAAAGGCTTATCAAGCAAGCTGATGGCGTAGTCGTAACGCTCCAGACGGCGCGTCATACTTAAATTAAACATCTGGTAGGCAAAATCAAACTGACCTTTCGCCAGACCATTGTCAAACTCGTTGCGGTACTTTTCAAAGCCATCAACATCGGATTTAAGCAAAACGTTGCGGAAAAAATCCAGGCTTTTTAAATAGCGGTCAAACACTTTTGATGACAATTCGTCGTCAATACGTAAACCCAGATAATGCTCACGGGTAAAGTAATTTGTGACTCGTTTACTGGCCGTTGCATGCTGCGGCTCCTGCGCCAAATTTGGTACAGGAGATATCACAGGCGCAGCGACGCTGCTGCCGATAACCAGAAAAAACGCCGCTAAGCTGGAAATTTTTTTCATTGAACACTCATCTCTGTTAAGCCTGGAACAGCTTATCCCCTTGGGTTTTTATAACCATACCTGAGGCAAGCTGAACCACAACATCATTTTTAACGACTTCAAGTACAGTTGCAGGCACAGGTTTCAGCCCTACTTTTAACTGCACAGCACTGCCAACTTTTAATGTGGCTGTATTTAATGCAATAAGTTCAACTGCTTGCTCTTGAACCACTTTTTCTGTGGTCTGAGGCTTAGAGTTCAGTCTGGCCGCTTTTGCAGCTACTGTAGCCTTATTTGGCTGGGATTTTTTGTAAGCAGGTTTGTCTGTCTGTGTAGTTTTTGGCTGATCTTTTTGTTGTTCTTTATGCTTAGCACGTTCAGCAGCCGCTTTTGCTTTGCGTTGTTCGGCCGCTTTGGCCTTGCTTTGCTCTAAAGTTTCAGCAGCATGAGCGGCCTGCTGTTCATCAATCAAATCTCCGGCCTGACCGTCTAAATCAACGCGGGCAACGCCCACTTTGACGCCGGCCAGATAACGCCAACTGGACGTATACAGACGTAAGGCATGACGAATTTGCGTTTTGCTGATGCCATCTTCTTCAGACAACCGCTGTGCTAAGTCCTGAAAAATACCAATTTTCAGAGGTTTAGCTTCACCGCTTTGGCTAAAACACAGAGGAAACTTTTCGCTAAGTTCGGCGAGGATCTGTTTCACATCTTTGCCTGCGGGTTGAGCTTGAATTTGTTCAATTGGGGTTGTCATGCAAAATTACTCTTCTTCATCAGCGGCATCGTCTAACTTAATGCCTTCTTCTAATTGGTTATTAACGTAACAGATAGCCCAGTCAACCAATTCATCTTCATCTGCTTCTAACAAAACCAAACTACCTCGTAGTTCGTTCCATATCGCAGTGAGTAAATGGTCTATTTCGGCTGGTAAAATATCATCTGGAAAACGGCGCCAGACTGCGTGATAAATGGCGTTGATGCGATCAGCAACGATCTCTTCTTCACCCTCCCAGTCACCGACATCGGCAACCTGGAATAAATAATCCTGAATATTGACTAAATCTTTCATAAAGTCCGTGCCAGATGCTGTTCAAACAGCTGAACCAGTCCGGCCAGACCTTGCTGATCGTCTGAATCAAAACGAGCCAGGCTTGGACTATCAATATCCAACACTGCAATAATTTTTCCATTGTGACGCACAGGCAACACAATTTCCGAATTACTGGCAGCGTCACAGGCAATATGGCCTGGAAATTCATGGACATCTTTAACCAGCTGGATTTCACCACTGGCCACTGCTGTGCCACATACTCCTTTACCTACAGGAATACGCACACAGGCAACTTTGCCCTGAAACGGCCCTAAAACTAAAACGTCATCCCTTAAAATATAAAAGCCTGACCAATTCAGATCAGGCATTTCATTAAAGAGCAACGCACTCAGATTTGCCATATTAGCAATCAGGTCTGTTTCGTCTTCGATCAGAGACTGTGCTTGCTGTTGCAGCAGCTGATAAAAGTCTGATTTTCGCTCATGCATGAAATATAGGTTCTACCATTACTACGAAGGTCCCTACATTACTTGTTTTGTCGCGAAATTTAAACCTCTGCCACAAAAAGATTTAGCCACTTTTGTTCAATAAACAATCAATGACTGTTCATTTCAAACTCAACTGACACTTCTGCTCTGATATCGGTCTGACCAAAGCTGACTTCTGCACCATCAGCCATGGCTCTGGCCATCTTCATCACAGGTGCCGGAGCATAACCCTGTTCATTGATTTTTTGTGCAGAACCGAGTTTTAAACCATTGGCTTTTGCTAACAAAGCAGCCTTAGTTTTGGCATGAGCAAAGGCTTGTTGCAATGCTTTTTGATACAGCTCATCGGACTCGCTGACTAAAAATTCAGCCTGGTTCATCTGAGTTACGCCTAAATCTGCCGCTTGCTGCAGCACTGTGCTGTACAGCGATAAATCATTTAAAGACACCACGATATCGCGGCTGACCTGATAACGTTGTGGCAATTTACGTTCCGGATCATGCTGATAATCCGGCTGAATACGCAAAGGTGCATTGTTCAGTTGCTCGTCTTTTACACCCAGCTTACGCAAAGCTTTGGTTAAAGCAGCAACCTGCTCATCTACTTTTTGTTTGGCATCCGTCACTTTTTCAGAAGTCTGCTGAATTTGCATGCTCAAGCGCACTGCATCAGGTTTGGCTTGCATCACGGCAGAGCCGGATACAGTGACGGTTTTTATCGCTGGCGTATCGGCTAAAGCGACAAAACTCAAACTACACACCATCAGAGCTACTAATTTTGTTTTCATTTTTTCATCCTGTTAAACACATTCAGCACAGACTACCCTGCTTAGCTGAACGTTCACTGAAAAATTAATTAAGCTTCAGTACCTTATCGACAGCAGACTGAGTTAAAGGGTGGTAACCCGAACGAGCTTTCTGATACACAGTTTTGGCCCAGCTTAACATTTCCGGGCTTTGACTTAACTGCTGATACAAAGGCACCACAAATTTACGTCGCCCTACTTTGACTAAAAACTGTTCCAGCGCAGGTTGTGCCTCTGTATAGTTTTTTACCAACGCCACTTTAAACCAGGCTGTCGCTACTTCTGCATTCTGACTCTGGCTTAAACCAAAGCCCTGATCCAGCTGTTGTAGCTGGGCGGTATCGACAGTAGCAGCCAACTGGCCGATAAAATGTAACCAATGGTGAATACTCCAGCTGTTTGTTTGCAAATCAGCCAAGTTGCCGGTTTTTTGCCATAACAGCAGCTGTTGATCCACCTGTTTAAAGGCATCTGACGAAGGCGCAACAAAAGTACTGGCGAGTCCTGGCTGATACAGCCATTCCAACACTTCGCCCATAGAGACTATATCCGGGTCATTCAGCAGGGTTTTGCGCATAAAACGCAGGAATTTTTCCGTATCCATACTTTGGAACGCAAAGGTCTGAAAGTAGCTTTTTAAGAAAGGATCAAACACAACACGACCAAAACGTTGTTCTAAAAACTGCAGAAATAACATGCCTTTAACATAAGGCACCTGCGAGAAGGCATCATCCGGATCGCGACCTGTATAGTCAGTCACCAATAAAGTGTCTTTGGCATCAAGCTGATCCAGATCATTTTCTAAGTCCTGCACCGACAACTGGCGTTCCAGCAAAGCACGCTCGGGGCCATACACTTGCTCCATAATGCGGTTTTCCACATAATTGGTAAAACCTTCATTCAGCCACAGCTCGTGCCAGCTGCCATTGGTGACTAAATTGCCGGACCAGGAATGTGCCAGCTCATGTGCTATTAAACTGACCAGGCTTTTATCGCCTGCTATGACAGTAGGTGTAATAAAAGATAAACGTGGGTTTTCCATACCACCAAAAGGAAAACTAGCAGGTAATATCAGCAAGTCATAACGACCCCATGGGTAGTCGCCATACATAGCGCTTGCCACTTGCATCATCTGCTCTGTATCTGAAAACTCAGCCACGGCTTTATCCAACCAGACTTTTTCAGCATAAACTCCGGTACGCTCTGACATGGCTTTAAATTCTAAGTCCCCTATCGCCAGCGCAATCAGATAAGCAGGAATGGCCTGAGGCATACGGAAAAAATAGTCACCATCTTTTTCGGTATTGGCGCTGTTGTCCGCGCCCATTACGGCAAGCAATTCTTTAGGAGTATGAATACGGGCCTGATAATTCAGCCGTACTGCTGGCGTGTCCTGCAATGGGATCCAGCTACGGGCATGAATAGACTGCGACTGGCTATACATAAAAGGCTGTTGTTTTTCGCTGGTTTGCTCTTTAGTCAGCCACTGCAAACCGGACGCTTGTGGGCTGGTGTGGTAATAAATACGCACTTTAGGAAATTGGGATGGAAACTCAATCCGCAGCGCCTGGCCATGCGCGGGTGACTTATCACCAAAGCTGTGGCTCAGCTTCAACCATTGACCTTCAGCGGTTTGGCCCATGACTTTTTCAATGCTCAAGTCGCGGCTATCCAGAATCAGCTCGCGCACATCAGGGTGATGCCAGTCCAGTTGCAGTTCAACAAAACCAGAGAGTTGCTGTTTATCAAAATCAGCCGTTAAATCTAAGCTAAGTTGTGGGTGACTGACTAAGGCAAAGTTGCTGAAACTATGAGGATCGGCAGCCTGAACTTTGGCACAAAGGATAAGCAGCAACAGCAGAACAACACGCATTTTTTTCTCCGAAATCAAGACTTCATGAAATTCATAGGATTGGCAGGATAATAACAAAGTTCCTGCTGGCTCTGGTGACTGAAATGCCGGGTATCTTTGTGCGGTAACTTCATAAAACCGCCGACCCCTTCACCACTGATTAAAGGCACTTTTGCCAGAATACTCTGCAATAAAGCGGCAAATTTCACTTCAGCCGCAGGTTCAAGCAAACGATAGTAGTTGTGTATTTTCATATACAAAGGCGTGACTTCAAAAATAATACAGCCGGTGTGGCGAATTAAATTAAGTGCAGCCAAGTCGTCCATAATGCTGTCCGGCAACACCAGTTGCTCGTCAGGATCTTTACCGTCTTCAAAGTAGCTGTGCTGGGCGCTCCGATCGTCCAGCTGGCTTTGGCCCAACTCGTATTTAAGCGCTGTGCCCTCTGGCACTACAAAAGGCTGATCTGTGCTGTCGCGTGCAATGTGAATGGTCTGACGGGCGTCAAATAAACAGGCTTTAAAAATACCCAGCTTGGCGATAGATCGCGCCAACTGCACTACGTTATTGACGGCCACCGCAAAAGCTTTGTGCAGACGCTCGTCAAACAGATTCAGACTGGAGTCGATATAAACCCCCGAACTTTGCCAATGAATAGCAATACCACCGACCACTGGGTATCGACCTAAACGACTAACAGCTGCAACAAAAGCTTTTTCAGTTTCACCCATGCCCTCGAGGTAGTTTTTGTAATAACGCTCTAACTGCACATCATCTATGTACTGAATGCCTTCTTCATCGCTGTGCTCACGCAAAAAGGACTTACGGGACGAATACACCACGGTATCGAGCTCCTGCGCTTTCTCGCTGGTCCAGACCGGCAATACCGGCGCTGTGCTTAACAGCGGCAAATCAGGTGTCACCAAATGATGTAACCGCGGCATAGCTTTTAAGAAATAATCACCGGCTTGCTGGCGCAACACCAAATCATCGGCCAGCATGCTGTCGAGCATAGTGGCAAATTCCATTGGTAAACCCAGACTTCGTGCAGGTATCGCCTTGCGGCCAAAACGACAGGACTGACCGGACGCCAGCGCATACAAAGTACTGGCCACACCCTGCTCATCAAAACGTGGGCTGGATAAAGCACCGGAGCGCTGCTCCGGGCCAATAAAATACACATCACCTAAACGGGCATTGGATGTCTGTAAATCGGACGACATCAACTGCATCACATTGGTACCAATGTAATGGCCTTCACTGTCAAGCTGGGCAAACACCGATGAGCCCCAATCCACCAGACTGATTTGATTGGTGTTTTCGTCATAGACAATATTCGAAGGCTTTACATCGCCATGCACTATAGGCGCAGTTTCGCCGTCTTTTTTATGTTGCCGAAGTGCCAGCAATAAGCTTGCAAGCTGTGTGGCGATATCCAGTAATAACCGCACCGGCACCCGACCGTGCTTCAGGCTGTATTGCTCCAGATCCACGCCTTTGGCGCGGCCCATCATTAAAATGCCCTGCTTTTTTACCAGTTGATAAGTAAAAAATGGCGGCACATTCGGATGAGCAGCCTGTGACAACATATAACCTTCGTCAGCCAGACGCTCCTGAATATGAGGCGGTAAATTAATACGGGAGAATTTAAACACCACATCCTGCTGTTTTTGATCAAGGCCAGCAAAGACAAAACCATAAGCGCCCTTGCCCACCAGCTCAATCTGACGGTAACCCAGTTTCTCCAGTTCAGAGATACAAAGCGCCACCCAGTCTTTGAGCTTTTTAGCATCATTGGCGTTTAGCAGGTAAACCGACTGCTCTTCGGGGATGTAGAAGTTACGAAGCTGATGTTTATCCATATAGCCTTAAGTGAATACCCTTAAAACGAAAAACCCGGAGGATCTTCTGATCATCCGGGTTTTGTAACAAAGAACGATGCCAATTACCAGCTATTCGTCAATGGTTTAGACCATAGACAGCAACATGGATGACGGTTGTTCCAGATAGCTTTTCCACAGGTTAGTGAAACGGGCTATGGTGCCACCGTCTATGACGCGGTGATCACCAGACCAGCTGATTTGCATCAGTGAACGACCTTCCACTTCACCTTTGGCATTAAAACGTGGCAACAACTGAGTTTTACCCAGCGCGACTATCGCCACTTCCGGCTTATTGATAATAGGAGTCGCCACAGTGCCACCAATGGCGCCAATGTTAGAAATAGTAATAGTGCCACCTTTGAGCTCAGCCGGGCTAACACGGCCTTCACGGGCAGCATCAGTCAGTTTCGTCAATTCCTGGGCAATTTCAACGATCGATTTGTTCTGACAGCCTTTGATATTTGGCACCAGTAAACCCACTTTGGAGTCGACCGCTATACCAATATTGTGGTCATCAAAATACGTCAGCTCTGAGCAGTCGCTGTTGACCTGACTATTCATAATAGGGAACTGCTTAATGGCCAGCGACATGGCTTTCATAAAAAACGGCATCAAAGTCAGCTTAATACCCTGCTTGGCGTATTGATCTTTCAGCTGGCCACGCAAAGCAATCAGCTCTGTTAAATCAATTTCTTCACAGTAGGTAAAATGCGGAATGGTCGATACCGAATCCTGCATCTGACGCGCCATGGCTGCTTTAATGCCTTTGATAGGTTCAACACGGCTGCCGCCAGTACTGGTTGCAACAGTAGCGGCCTTGACTGGTGCTGCAGCAGCTTTGGCTATACCAGAAGTAGCACCACCATTGGCATAAGCTGTAACATCTTCTTTATACACCCGGCCTTTGTCGCCAGAACCTGGCACTAAGGATAAATCAATGCTTAGTTCACGGGCTAAACGACGCACGGCCGGGCTGGCTAAAGCCTTGCCATTGCCTGCCGGAGCTGCAGTTGAAGCTGCGGCAGCAGAGGCTGCTTTAGCAGCACAAACAGGAGCAGCAACTGGCGTTGCAACAACAGCCTGAGCGGAAGTTGAAGTACCAGCTATTTCCTGCTGAAACAACGGGCTATGTACTTTGGCAATTTCACCTTTGGCGTAATGCAGCTTCACTACTTTACCAGCGTATTTGGCAGGTATTTGCACTAAAGCTTTGTCGGTCATTACGTCACAAACTGGCTGGTCTTCGGCCAACACATCGCCTTCTTTGATCAGCCACTCGACAATTTCACACTCAACAATACCTTCGCCTATATCAGGCAGAATAAAGTCTTCCAGTTGTTTACCAGTGGTTACAGCTGCAGGAGAGTTTTGGGCCGGAGCAAATGGAGCTGCAACAGCTGGCGCTGCCCCGTCTGTGTCCATTTCAAACAAAGGCGCATGCACTTTAGCGATATCACCTTTGGCGTAATAGAGCTTAGTCACTACACCGTCGTATACAGCGGGAATTTGTACTAAAGCTTTGTCGGTCATCACGTCGCAAACTGGCTGATCTTCGGCGATACGATCACCTTCTTTCACCAGCCATTCAACGATTTCACACTCGACTATACCTTCGCCAATATCCGGCAGAATAAAATCTTTTTTCATCTGGCTATCCTTAGAAGTTCACCGAGCGTTTTATCGCTTCGTAAGTTTTCAGATGATCGGGCACATATTCTTTTTCCAGTGCCAGCGGGTACGGAATATCTAAACCACAAACCCGTTCAATTGGGCTTTCCAGATGCAGAAAGCATTTTTTCTGAATGGTGGATGCAATCTCAGCCGCAAAACCGCCGGTCAACGGCGCTTCATGGTTAATAACTAAACGGCCGGTTTTCATCACCGACTCTGCCACAGTGTCGACATCCCAAGGCTGAATGCTGCGAAGGTCAATCACTTCACAAGAAATGCCTTCAGCTTGTGCCATATCCACAGCTTTTTGGATAATTTCCATCTGCGCGCCCCAGGCTAATACGGTGACGTCTTTGCCCTGTTGCAACACTTCGGCTTTGCCCAGTGGAATCTCGTAATACTCTTCTGATACTTCGCCCACTGAGGCGCGGTACAGTTTCTTAGGTTCAAAGAAAATTACCGGATCCGGGCAGTTAATAGCAGCTAATAACAAGCCTTTGGCCTGAGCCGGGTCGCGTGGAACAACGATTTTTAAACCTGGTGTATGGGCAAAATAAGCTTCAGGCGACTGGCTATGGTAATGACCACCAGCAATACCACCACCGTATGGGGTGCGGAACACTAAACCACCCACATTAAACTCGTTGCCTGAGCGGTAACGGAACTTAGCCGTTTCGTTCACAATCTGGTCAAAGGCCGGGAAGATATAATCAGCAAACTGAATTTCAGCCACAGGTTTCATGCCCTGAGCCGCCATACCGTTAGCAAAACCGGCGATGCCTTGCTCAGTTAAAGGCGTGTTGAAACAACGGGCTTTGCCGTATTTTTCCTGCAACTTGCTGGTGGCACGAAATACGCCGCCAAAGTGGCCAACGTCTTCACCAAAACACAACACACCATCGTCTTTGGCCATGGCTAAATCTAAGGCGTTGTTGATCGCCTGTAACATATTCATCTTAGCCATTATTCAAATCTCCCCGCCGTCACCGGATAAGCATCCGGGTACTTTCTGATATGTGCTTTTAATTCTTCTAATTGTTCGTTCAACAGTGGAATTGGCGTTTCGTATACATCACTCATCAAATGTTCGATACCAGGCTTAGCCACTTTTTCTGCCACTTTTAATGCATCCAGAATTTCCTGACGCAGCGCGTCGGACTTAGCTTTATCTTCTTCTTCATTCAGCCAGCCTTGTTTCACCAGCCATAAACGGTAACGGGAAATCGGATCGTTTTTACGCCACAGCTCTTCTTCTTCTTTGGAACGGTAACCACTTGGGTCATCTGAAGACGAGTGCGCGCCTAAACGATAGGCGATAGATTCAATGAGAATCGGCTCTTCGTGCTCTAAGGCATAGTCACGCGCCATTTGAGTGGCTTTGTACACAGCCAGAATATCAGCACCGTCGACACGAATAGCTTTGATACCATAACCCACACCACGACAGGCAATACCATCACCTTTAAACTGCTCGTTGGCAGGTGTTGAAATGGCATAACCGTTATTGCGGCAGAAGAAAAGCACTGGTGCTTTATGCACAGCAGCCATATTTAAACCGGCGTGGAAGTCACCTTCGGACGCTGCACCTTCACCAAAATAACAAATGGTGGTGTTTTTCAGTCCGCGTAACTTTTGCGCATACGCATAACCACTGGCCTGAGGAATTTGCGTACCCAGCGGTGATGAAATCGTCATGTAGTAAATGTCTTTGCTGCCGTAATGCACTGGCATCTGGCGGCCTTTACCTAAATCTTTTTCGTTGGAGAACAGCTGATTCATAAACTGTTCCAGACTAAAACCACGATAACGCAAAGCGCCTTGTTCACGGTACTGCGCCATAATCATGTCTTTATCATCCAGCGCAGCAGCGCTGCCGACAGTGGCGGCTTCTTCGCCTAAACACTGCATATAAAAACTAATACGGCCCTGACGCTGAGCGGCCAGCATACGTTCGTCCAGTATGCGGATAAACTGCATGCTGTCGTACATTTTAAGGGCTGTGGCTTGGTCGAGTTGCGGTACTTCAGCACCTGGGTAGATAGAGCCGTCATCCTGCAGGATACGCAGTGTAGGAATTTGTAACGCGTGACCGCTGGTAAACTCAGCTGTGTACACTGTAGAGATGGTTGCGTTATTGGGGTTAGTCATAGGTGTCTCTTTTGGTTGTATCCGTCAGACTGTGACAAACATCGGCGCAATACGGTGGCTTGGTGACCACTCTTGGTAACTGAATTGCGTTTCCCCGTTTGCCCTGACCATTATTTTTGTTTTACGTGTTTTATTCAGTATGGCTATTTTCTTCTATTTTTCGGCCGCAACTTTACCTTTACGTAAACTGCATTGCAACCTGAGTCACAAATAAAAACAGCTGGTCCATGCACTAAAGTGTGGCCAGCTGTCAGAGTTTTTGTACTCTGCTAAAGCATTCGCCAGTGGCTTAACTCACTTTTCCGGCCACTGAAACAGGTTTAACCATCAGCATAGCGCGCTGACCAATGGCCACTTTAGGGTTAGGGAAAATTATAGCTTCACCTTCCACTTCCACTTTGTACTCAACGCCCTCGTCACTCGCAAGAAGAGTACCGACATCAAAAGTAGTGAAGTTTTCAATGTTGTCGGCAAAATGCAGCGTGAAGGCTTCGGTGGTTTTATTAATAGAACGGCGCACTTCATAGAGATTAAAATCGGCTTCATTAAACTCTGTGGTATGAAGCTCGCCGCCTGAAATTAAAGCCCTGAGCGCCGAGGCAGCCTGAGTAAAACGGCTCATATCGTTTTGACCAAAAGGCCGGACTTTACCCAGCTCAATAGTAAAACCATGCGCCTTGCAACTTTGAGCGGCAAAATAACTAAAGGTGCTGGCTGGAGTTTGCATCAACAACACCGTATTGGCGCCACAGGCCTTTAAAAATTCAAACTGGGTTTTGCTCCAGTCTTCACCATGTAAAAAGGGGTAAACGGCAAATTTCTCAAAACGTGAACCCCGAATAGCGGTATGTAAGTCGTAAAGTTTACGCTCACGTAAACCTTGGGGTGCTTCGTCGAAAAATTTCAGCACATAGGTTTCTAACTTTTTCGCCCGCTCGCGCTCATCACTCTGTACGCCAGGCTCTTTGCTGTGATGACCAGAGAATAAGCGATTGAGGTTATCCTGAATTTCCCGCACTCCAGCATTGATAGCAGGCGGATTACCAAATAAAAATAGTACCCGTTCTGTCAGCAAAAGCTGGCCAGCCAATACGTCATTTAACAGCTCTGAACAAAGCTCGACTGGCGCAGTTTCATTACCATGCACACCGCTACTCAACACTATATCCTGCTGGCCAAACTGCTTAGGCTGGCAATACAACACACCTGTATCCCAAATCTGAATTTGAGTACCGTTATTAAGCTGAAACTCAGCAAAAGGTAAAAAGTCCGGCTGGGCTAAGGTGAGTTTTAAAAAATCAGGATCCTGCTGCAGTTGCTGCAACATGGCTTCAGGCTTCATAGGTGCTCCATAGGATTTTTAGAGGCTGCGCTTTAGCGCTTTTTTTGAATTGCCCTATTCTAGCCGCAGCCACAAAACAGGCCAAGCGAACTTTACCGGTTTTGTGATGATCAGGCCCACATCACCAACACAGCAGCTAATACAATCAAAGCCAGCCCCAACAAGTCCTGACGTTTGAGTTTTTCTTTTAACACCAGCACAGAAATCAGCAGGGTAAACAATACTTCCACCTGGCCCAGCGTTTTAACATAAGCCACAGCCTGCAAACTCATAGCGGTAAACCAGCCTAAAGATCCCAGACAACTGGTAAAACTGGTGGCTAAAGTCAGTTGTGGCCGCTGCCATAACTTCACGAGCGTCGTTTTGTCGTTCAGGGCCAGATACGCCAATAAAGCTATGGTTTGGGTCGTTATGACAAAAAGCAGCACCCAAGCGGCGGCAGGTAAAAATGGCAAGTTCAAAGTCAGACTGGCCTCACGGACCCACAAGGATGTCAGCGCAAAAGCTAAACCACTGCCTAAACCTAAAGCCAGAGTTTTAGCTGATAAAGATTGAATACTGGTGGCTCCTGTTAACAAAAATACAGCGACTCCACCAATAAAGACCCCAACCCAGCCTAAAGGGCTGATGTAAGTACCAAAAAACATCACGCCGACAATAGCAGCCAAAATAGCCTCGCTTTTGGCAAGACCCACCCCTATTGCATAATTTTTTAGCCGGAACAACACCACCATCAAAGCGGTTGCCAGAATTTGCATCGCAGAAGCGGCTAGCACATAAAACACAAACCAGAAGCTAAACTGCGGAATGGCATAATCCTGCCATTGGTAAAGCCCTACTAAATACAATAGCGCTAAAGGTCCGGCGTAAATAAATCGGGCTAAAGTTACGCCCATCACAGGCACATCTTTGCTCAGTTGTTTTTGTAATGCATTGCGCATCGCCTGCATAAATGCAGCAAGCAATGTAAAAGGGATCCATAAAGACATACAGACATCCATTAAAACCAGAAGAGCGCATAATGCAGCGGCTGGTGAAACGACGCAATCGGAAAATGGCACGACTGAAAAATTCTGACCATACTGAAAGCGGAATTCATAGTGGTTCGACAGTCGTTGTATTTTTACGCAACGGCAGTTCTGTTTGAATGACTTTCCTCAACCATCCATTGTTATCAGCAGAACCCATAGCCTCGCCTTCCTATGCTTGCAGAGAGCAAAGATCGCGGCAGGTTCATTTTATTTAAAAGGTTAAGGTCATGACTAAAGGTTTACTAACGGGAACTCTCAGCCTGATTGCTTTGAGTTGTATGCAAATACAAGCTCAGGATAACGGCAATGTCGCAGTTAAACTGGTCGATACGCTAACAGAACTGGCTCAGGGCCCACACAAAGGCTTCCGTTCCAATCATGCCAAGGGCGCTATTGTCGCAGGTCACTTTACGCCGTCGGCAGATGCAAAAAACTACAGTACAGCCACTCATTTTAGTCAGACAGTACCTGTGACAGTGCGCTTTTCCAACGGCACTGGAGTACCTAATTTACCGGACGCCGATCCTCATGCCCGACCTAATGGCATGGCGATACGATTTACCCTACCGGATCAAAGCTCGACCGACATTGTCAGCATTTCCTATAACGGCTTTCCTGTTGCAACGCCGGAAGAATTTTTGGAGCTGTTAACCGCCATAAAAACCAACGCAACAGACACCAATAAACCCACCAAACTGGAGCAATTCTTACAAAGTCACCCGGCAGCTCTGACTTTTGTGCAAACACCAAAACCTGTGCCCGCAAGTTTTGCAAATCAGTCGTTTTTTGGTGTGAACAGCTTTATTTTTGAAAATGACAAAGGTGTACAACAGCATTTTCGCTACCGTATAGTGCCAAAAGCCGGGGCTAACTTTTTGACCGATGACGCAGCGAAAAAAATACCGCCGGATTTCCTGATGGAAGAGATCAAACAACGAGTGGTCAAAACGCCTGTTGAATATAGCCTGCAGGCACAATTACCTAATGATGGCGATCCGTTGCTTGATGGCAGCAAAACCTGGCCAGACGACAGACGCCTGATTGAACTCGGCACCATTAGATTGGATGCTTTGCCAGCGGACACTGCAGCCTGGGATAAACAAATGTTTAATCCGTTGCTGCTGACCAAAGGCATCACAGCAACAGCAGATCCTGTGCTGCAAACCCGCCCTGTAGCCTATTCGGTCAGTTTTGGCCGCCGGCTGCAATAAGCTGTTCACTAAGCTATCAAATCAGGCCAGAGGATTCTTCGCTTTTTCTGGCCTGATTTATTCAGTTGGCAACAAGAAATGTGACGGCAATTGTTGTATATCCTCGACCACCCACCGTTCTTCAATGCAGTCGGTCAGATGCTCTGCGATAAACTGGATCAGCCGTCTTGCTGAAGCGCTTAATCTTTTGTCTTTGCGTGCCACCAGATACCAATGGCTATTCAGCGGAAAACCTTTCACTTTTAATACGCTAAATTGCTCAGTGCTTTGACCTAAAGTGTAGGTTGATAACACCGCTAGCCCCAAACCACTGGCGACACTTAAGCGTATGGCTTCGTTGCTTTCAATTTGCATGGTCTTTGAAAGATCGACACCCTGACTACTCAACCAGGATTCAAACTGCATACGGGTGGCAGAACCTGGTTCGCGCATTAAAAAACGCTCGTTTTTCAACTCTGAAAAATCAAGCTCACCGCCTTCTGCACAAAAACGCGATGCCCAGTGCTCGGCTGGTGCTATCAGTTGCAGCGGGTTTTTAATAATACGGCAAGCCTGCACCAGCTCTCCGCTTGGCGGCTGACTGAATAGATACAAATCGTCATCCTGATGACCAAAGCGGTTCAGAATATGTGCCCTGTTGCCTACATTTAGTGTCACGGCAATTTTCGGATTGGCTTTATCAAAAGCCCCCAAAATAGTCGGCATTACATATTTGGCTGTAGTGACTATACCTAAACTTAAAGTGCCGCTGCGTCCACCTTTTGCTTCTTCCAATAAAGCAGAGAAATCCTCAAAACGACTCAACACATCAGAAGCCGCCTGAAATAACGCATCACCAATATAAGTGGTATGGACTTTACCTTCGCGGTATTCCAGCAAGGGTTGCCCTACTTCATCAGCGAGCTTTTTAAGCTGCAAGGACACGGTCGGCTGAGTTAAATGTAATAGCCGTGCAGCCGCTGACACGGACGCCAGTCGCACCACCTGCACATAGACCTGCAATAACCTGAAACTTAAATGCCGTACATCCACAGAACACTCCAAAGCCAGTTGTTGCGTGAGCAATTCGCCACACCATAGATAATCATCAATATTTAAGTGGCAAACAATTAATTATCCAATATACCCAAAGGCAGGCACAATCGCCAGCCAATAACAGCTACGGAGTTGAGTCATGCCTGATATTGTGATCGCGTTTTTTGCCTTTGGCCTTATTGCAGGCTTATTAAAGTCGGATTTAAAAGTCCCACAGTCTATTTATGAAACCTTATCTATTCTACTGATGCTGGTGCTGGGCCTGAAAGGCGGTATGGCTCTGCATGGTCAGGCTCATAGCGGTATGGTGGCCGATCTTTTAGCCGTTGCAGCTTTAGGTTTGATTATTCCGCTGCTGTCCTACCCGGTTTTGCGTTATCTGGTCAAACTGAGCAACTCGGATTCGGTCAGTATCGCCGCCCACTATGGTTCAGTCAGCGCCGGTACTTTTGCTGTTGTTGTCGCATTGGCTGAAAAATCTGGCTTGCCTTTATTGCCTGAAACTACCCTTTACCTGGTGATGCTGGAACTACCCGCCATAGTCATTATGTTGGGTATTTATGGAGCAACTAAAGGTCAGGGTAATCAAGCCCATATCTGGCGTGAAGCCTTAACCAGCCGAGGTGTATTGTTGCTTGGTGGTGGTGTATTGATAGGTTATCTGTATGGACCAGAAGGTTTAGAGCCTATAGCACCAGCCCTTATTGGAGGCTTTAAAACCATGCTGGCGCTGTTTTTACTGGAAATGGGTCTGTGTACCGCCAAAGTCTGTAATCCGTTACCACTGCAACATTGGCGCTTGATGCTGTTTGCCGCCTTAGCCCCTTTTGCTTTAGGCGCTTTAGGTTTAGTTTTTGGTTTAGTACTGGATTTACCCCAGGGTTCTTTATTGGTACTGACCACTCTAGCCGCCAGCGCTTCTTATATAGCGGCACCAGCCGCAGTGCGCGCCAGTATCCCAGACGCCAATATAGGCCTGGCAATGCTTGCATCTTTAGGCATCACCTTCCCGGTGAACGTACTACTGGCTATCCCTGTGTATCAGCATTGGGTGGAACTTGCGGTTGGAAATTAAGCCAAGGCAGGGTAAAGCGAACAAAAAAAACGCAGTCAAACCAAGGGGCATTGCAATTGTGAGTTAAAGCAGTAGTATAAGGCCCAACGTCGGTACGTAGCGCAGCTTGGTAGCGCACTTCGCTGGGGGTGAAGGGGTCGGAGGTTCGAATCCTCTCGTACCGACCATTAAATTAACCTGCTTTTACAGCAGGTTTTTTTATCTCTAAAATTCCCCGATTTTAAGCGCCCCAATGACCGTTATTCCGAGAGCGGCTTTGCTCCTGCTATATACACCCGCTTTGAAAAACACCTGACGCATTTCCCCATTCCTTTTGAAAAAGCCGCTAGTTAATCTAAATACAAGAGCCAGAATCGGCCGCGGATCTTCTAAGGCAAAATACCAAAGCTCAGTTCCGATAATAGTAGAAAAAATTTCAATTTTCAGTTGACAAATACAGGCATTAATCTTTAATTAGGTCTCCAAAATAGGGATTTCATCTTTTAGTTAAAACTGTATGAGTTTGAAGGTTAGATCTGCGCCGTAATCATATTCTGACTCCAACTATCAATTACTGAAGGGACCAAAAACATGGTGGCTTGTTTAGAACCAGACACCAGGTGAATGGAAGGAATCAACGGTGAAGAAACAAAACTTTCAAACCCCGATCTCCCCTGCAGAGTCTCAGGCAGCCTGTAAAGCTGTTTTGGCGAGCGATAAATTTGTTCATGCACCACGCATGTGCCGGTTGCTATATTTTCTGGTTGAGAGTGCAATTTGTGGCAACAGCCGCAACACCAGCGAATACGCTATCGGCATTGAGGTTTTTGATCGCAATGCGGCAACCTATTCGACCACAGAAGATCCTGCCGTTCGGGTCCAGGTGGGGCGCTTGCGGGAAAAACTCAAGGACTACTACGCCGCTGTACCCTCCGAGATTGAAATATCCATTCCTCTGGGTAGCTACATGCCTATTTTCACGCGATCGTCAGATGCCAATACATACCCCGAAGATACGCTGCTTTTCAGACCGATCAGAGCTATTTCAGAATGCACAAAAGGACAGTGCTTTGCTTTGGGTTTACATGAGGAATTGCTGCACCAGTTATTTCTGGCATTTAACAGTATTACCTTAATCCAACACTCAGAAGATGATTTCAAGGTTCGTCATAGCAACGAGTCGAAAAAATCTTCCAACGCAGCGGCCAAACACCTGTTTGAGGGTTTCGTTCGGATCGATTCACAACGCGTCAGGACTTCCGTACACTTGCTTGATCTTGAACATAATCAAATACGTTGGTCGAAACAATTTGATCGCAATAATTGCTACGACATATCGCTGCAGGAAGAGCTGGCGTTTTCCATCTGCCAGGAATTGAAACTGTTTATGCTCGAAAATGAGCTGGATCATTTCGGATCAGATTCGCCACTAACAGAGCAAGCGCAGCCAGAAAACCGCATCACTCACATAGGTCAAGGCCGCAGACTCACAAGCCAATAGGTGAAAAGTCCGTTTTGCGTACCAAGATTGTGAGCCTTAACGACGGCCAGGCATAGGAAAAAGGCACTTGGAATCTGATAAGCCAGCCCGCAGATACCAAATGCCGTCAATAAAGCAGGACGACTGAACTAAGGCAATAGTATGTAATGCTCACAACAACATGTTTTAGGGTCTGAATGGAAAGTATAGAAACTTCTGTTTCAACGGATCAGATCACTATGCGTTTATGTCGATTTTGAACCAGGGACTGTGTGCACCTGCGGCGCTGGGAACCTGCCCTTGGGTATTAAAACCGGCTGCAATGTTGCTCCAGTGTTGATAGTGCGTGAGCGTAAGATAAACATCGCCCTGTTTGTAATCGAGAATGATTTTGCTATTGTGGGCATCATTCAGAATACCAGTGCCAGTGTACTCGGCATAACCAACAGGGCCAGGCGGCGGTGCGACGCCCAACGCATTCATCACACCGGAGGTAGCGGTATAGTGATGTTCCAGAGCCACGGCATTTGGAGGAGTTACGCCTCCGGGCGCAGCGGGAAGTGTTGCTGAAGTGTTCATATGCCAGCTTCTCATGGCACCGGGGTTATTTGCGGTCAGAGTGCTGGCATCCTGATCTGCCTGACTGCGTTGATCCATCACTTGCCCGGTCTTCCAGGCGGCGTGAATATCTCGCAACAATCTGACCAAGGTTGGGGGGAAAACCCCAACAGCCGTGGAATAATTAATGGTTCGAATTGTACGAGCGTCCGGTGAATGGGATTGTGGTGCTACGCCTGCAACACCAGCATTTACCGCACCATGGGCAGCACCGACCGCTGTCTGTACGTTAGCCCAATTGGTATCGTCATCGGCGGCATAACCAGTGGGCACATTTGCAACGCCATCAAGCGCCTCATTGATATTAACCACCAGACTCTTCAAAATTCCCGCAACTGCATTCCAATTAGCAGCACCTGCCGCCGCTACAGCAGCCGCGAATCGCTGCTGATACAAAACGTAACCTCGATCCACCTTACCGATTTGACGGTCATCATGGCTGTACTCGTCCACTTTCGTTACCATGAGTGGAATTTCATACTTGGCGAAATATGTCCCAATAGTATTCTGACTGGCCAGGTTTGCTCCCCGATAGGAATCAAAGTCTTCCCAAATCTTCGCTCTCTGCGTCACGCCATCAACGGGTATCTCTGCGGGCGCTCTGAACTCAGGTACAGGCAGAAATACTTGCCTTTTATCCGGCAATTTTATTCTGTGCTGCTGCGGAGCCAGCTGTTGCTTTTGTAGAGTTAATTCGCTTTTACGGTTATCTTGCAGTATTCCCGCAGCCTTACGCTGGAGGGTATTCGATGTCTCTGCTGGTTTTTCCTGAAACATTATTTCTGCCATTATTTTTCTCTATTAGCGAATTTTTAGTGTTCCGAATGATCTGCATTAGCTTTGCTGACGCGCAGAAAAAATCAATGATCTGCCGTCCATGTCATGTCAAGGTCGGCGATGATATCTCCACCGCCAACCCCGCCTACGATCGTAGGAATAAGCATAATGCCACCCCCTCTGCCCAACAGAGATGTAACCTGTCCACCTGCGGCTGTACCACTGGCTAGCGGCGCGACGCCTTGCACATCGGCGTCTATGGGCGACCTTAATCTTGCGCTGAGCCGAGCTTTCAGCAACGCCTTGGCTGCGTTTTTATCTTTCATGTATGACCGTCCAAAAGCTGAAGCCCAGGAACCCCACAGTTGTTCAAAAGTAGGATTCATGGTGAAAGTGCCCGCCTGGGGAATGTTAATAGAAACGTTGAAAACGCCAGTGCTGGTATTGCCCTTGCCCCGGTTTGACAATCCGTCGGCCAACCAGGCAAAACGCGCGCCCTCTCCAATCACCTTAGTCAGGTTATCAGCGTCTCTGTCGGTAGCATTTCTGATCTCAAGCGAGTTGGTATCTCCAGGATCCACCCCGTGTACCGAACCATACCTGCGGTTGCCAACCGCTCCCGCGATTGGACCCGCATCGGCGTTCACTTGTAGCGCCGTATTTAATGCGGTAGCTGCGGGATCATTCATGACTCTGTCCATCAACACCACGGCATTTTCGGTAATACGAACCCGTTTAATGTAACCGCCACCCAGACCAGTCATTTCGGCCCACGCCTCAAGGATCGATGCCTGGCCTGCGCCGTTGGTGTAATTGCTGCGTACATATAAATTGCCGGCATTGTGCGCGCCCAACGCGCTCACATTGTCATGAGTTGCCGGTACCGCCAGCGCTCCATGGACAGCGGGAATAGCAGCAGCCGTTTCTCTGGCCCTGAGATTTATATATTTCGCAATTTTTGCAGCCGCAGCTCCCCGACTGTTGGCAACTCCGGGTAAGACTTCGTCATGCCCTGCAATCGGCGGTGCAGCGCCAACCAACCGCTGTACTACCCCAGCTTTGTTTTGAATAACGGTGGGAATCGGGCTGTTAATTTGTTCACTTGATGGTTGTGGAGGCGCTCCAATTGTTGCATTGGTGTGCAACTGCGCGGCTCCTTGCGCTAAAGCCCTGGTTCCCATCACATCCGCTTCTTTCTCCAACCCGGCATCATCATTAACAGGGACACCGGTTTTCATTTGCACCGTCGGCTTCACTCGCCCCTGTGCCTGTTGCACCACATGCCAGGCTTCGTGCGGCAGATGTTTTTCCTGCCCCGGCGCAACATGAATATCGCTGCCCTGCGCATAAGCGTGGGCGTTGAGTTGAGCAGGCTGGGACGAGTTGTAGTGAACCTTTACATGATCCATGTTCATACCCGAAAGCGACTCAATGCCTGATTTGAGCTGGTTCGGCAAGCCAGTATTATTGGGTTTTGACGTGGTGTCTGGCGCCAACTGCACTGCGCGATTGTCGGTTAAAGCACGAGCCTGACTCACCTGGCTACGATTGTCTGGCAACACAGTTTCGCCCTTGCGTTGGCTCACCGCGCCATGCTCGGAGGACTGCTGCTTTTTGTGTTCAACCTTAAACTCAGCCATGTTATGCCCCTAGTTAAATTGCATCGTCAGTTTGTCTTTGCGAAATTCACGTTTAATGTCCTGGATCAGATCGTCGCGCTTTACCTGCTTTTTACCTTGGCTGAACGCGCTCAGCAATCTGACCTAAGCATTCGCACTCTTATTGCTGCCGTTGCAAGCGCTTATGATAACTTCCACAACTCTCTACAACCACTCTTTCACCAGAGTGGATTAAGCTCGTGATGCGGGTGACGCACCATTATCTGCCGCGCCCCACAGCCAAGGTGGCCGAACTTTGCTGCCATTAAAGTAGAACGTCACATGTCCATTGAAGGTATAGTTCGTCGGCACACCCGCATCATTAGGGATACGCAAGTTCCTGGTCCAGTAACGCCAGACAAAGCGTAACTCCCGGAAGGTCACATGATCTTTCATGTTGCCCCCTGCTTCGTAAGCACCGGCTTTAGTTACCACCTCAACAAAATCCGCGCCTGTCATATCCGCTGCTGCAGCACCTTTCCATCTGGACTGCATGCCTGATAAATGAAAATGTATCTGTTTATGTTGCACCAGTTGATCAATTAATGCTGATTTCGAAAAATCGACCCCCGGATGAACTTCATCTTCGTAATTGACGTGCGTATGTATCTGATCATGAGCCTGGCTCGAATTATGAGTTTTACGATGGAAGGTATATTTTTCGTAATTTGTAGCTAAAATAGGTTCGACAGGCAACACCGTTGCGGGATTTTTGAACGTGGCCGCAGCAACGCGAGTCGGGTCATCAGTACCATCCAAAGGGGCAATAACATCGCCCTGATGTAATCCGCCGGATAAGCGAGTATGGTCAGCGGCCACTATATGCGCAGGCAAAGCACCAACGTTACGCCAGTCATATTCAGCCACAGTACCGGCGTCAATTTCCCTGATGTAATCCATACGATGCCCAAGCGGGTCGACGCCACCTGCACCATTTAAGCCAAAGTGATAGTCCGTTCTGCCGGCGCCAATACTGCCTAAAAATTCATTGTGAGGCGTTTGACCAACCCGCGCCGCGTTGCTGAGTTTGCTATCTTCTAACCATCCTATCTGGTTTTGTAGGGGGATCTTGGACCATGAATGCTCATTAGTGACCCAACCGGCCTTAAAGTTCGAAACCCGAACCCCCTTATCAATCACCTTGACGATCGTATTGATTGGCAGATTGCGTTGTACTGTGTGGTCTGCATTCTCATTCCTTAGATTCCCAGCTTTACTTAACCTGTACCAACCATTGGCCTTTTGCAATTGCAACGTAGACTTAGTATTCACGGCAGGGGTTATCCGGGCAGATATGCGGACACTGGATTGTTTCATCTGTGTGGTGCTGGCAGAGAGCGCTTTGCTGCCCATAACATCAGCTTCCTGCTCCAGAACACTGTCATTGTTAATGTTAACGTTTTGCTGCATCTGTGCCAAAGGGTCCTGCGGATCAGCCGCCAACTGCACTGTGCGATTATCGCTTAAAGCATGAGCCTGACTCACCTGACTACGATGATCTGGTAACGCAGTTGCACCCTTGCGTTGGCTCACCGCGTCATGCCCGGAGGACTGCTGCTTTTTGTGTTCAACCTTACACTCAGCCATGTTATGCCCCTAGTTAAATTGCACCGTCAGGTTGTCTTTGCGAAATTCGCGTTTAATGCCCTGGATCAGATCGTCGCGCTCTACCTGCTTTTTACCCATACTGAGCGCACTTAAAGCACAGTAACGCAGTACGTTGATAATGGCTCCGCCTGCCAGCTCATGGTCTTGCGCCAGTTTCGGCAGATCAACATCTTCGGCGAGCGGACACACCCCTTCAAACGCCTTTTGCCATAGCTGTAATCGCTGCGTCGCGCCCGGCATGTTAAAGTGGATCATGGATTGGAAACGGCGGGTGAAGGCCTCGTCCATATTCGCTTTGAGGTTAGTGGCGAGAATGACGGTGCCGGGAAAGTCTTCAATGCGCTGCAATAAATAACCGGTTTGTTGGTTCGCGTGCCGGTCGTTAGAACTGGTGGCTGCAGTGCGTTTGCCAAACAGTGCGTCGGCTTCGTCAAAAAATAAAATCCAGTCTTTGTAACTGGCTGCATCGAAAACCTTGCCGAGGTTTTTTTCAGTTTCGCCAATGTACTTCGACACTATCATCGACAAATCCACCCGATACACTTCACGCCCGGTGGATTTGCCCAGCAAAGCCGCCGTCAGGGTTTTTCCTGTACCAGGAGGGCCGTAAAACACAGCACGAAAGCCTGGCTTGACCTTACGGGCCAAACCCCAATCCTGCATCAGGCTGTGACCATGGGTGATCCAGGCGCGTATCTCTTGCACTTGCGACATCACATGGTGATCCAATACCAAATCACTCCACGTCAGCGAGGTAACAATTGGGCTGGCAGGAAATACTGGGCTTAACTCGGGTCGGATTTTTTCGCCGGTCAACAACAGCTGCAGCCATTGCTGCGACAATGTCCATACTCCGGATAACAGCGGCAATTTGTCGTCCGATTGTTCCAGTGTAATGACCATCTCTGCAGCAAAACGATGGCTGGGCGCAACGACGCGCATGGCTTCCAGCCGCAACTCCGGATTGGTGGCGCTCAGCAAAAATGCCAGCGTCTGCCCAGTGGGTAAAAAGCCGCTAAAGGCTTTATCGCTGTATCCGCCAAATTCACTGAAGCTACGATCGGTAGTACCGTTTACACTTAAAAAAACATCCAGATATTCGGGCCGAACATGAGGTGCCAGCGCCAACGCTAAGGCCAGTCGTTCAAAGGTATCGAGCTGCCAGTCCAGTGCCTGCCGCGCATATTCACTCTGCTCAGGCGCCAGTTCGGGCGGCGTTATATCCAACCAGTGGCCTTCGTGACCCTCGTGTTTCAGATAGCTGGCAATCACCTGCTGGATCACGGCATACAGCCAGTCTAGTTCGCGATATAGGGCTTGCAAATTTTGGGCTGGCGTCGGCATAAGGCTAATCACTCAACAGGGCTACATCGTCAAGCGACATATCCACCCAGTTAAAAAAACCTATGCTGGTGGTCAGATTCAGCTCGTTGACTTTGACCAAATCAAGCAAATCGGCTTGCAGCCAGTTGGCTATTTCCCCTCCCCCTAATTCGGCTTTGTTTTCGACAATCAGACTCAGGTAGCGGTCAGCCATCGAATCACTCATCACCAATTTTTTGGCCTTAAAAAAATACGCAACCTGGTCGTTGGTTTTTTCGTAGCAGGCTATGCCCGTGCATCGATCAGCTTTGGCCGAACTGTGACTGAGCAGGCTAAAGCTATTGCTTTCAGAAAGTGCCGCCGACATTTCCAGACGGGCATCAGCCTGTCCCGCCACAGCCAGTCCCCATTCTTCCGCCGTTGCCACGCCGGTAATAACGTATACCTGCCTGAAGCCATAATGCAGCTGGGTCAACTTTAAGGTCAGGTCATCTCTGATTTGGGCCCAGTTCAGTAGCAGGCTTGCTTTTGGCTTCCTTGCATGAAAGATAAAATCGCCTGTATGCGAGAATTCGAGTACCTGCCTGGTCCAATAATAGTCTTCACTATCGCCTCCCTGTTCAGTCTGGGTCTCGCACAGCAGTTGCTTTACCCCACTGCTCAATTCCCAGCCGCTCTGATCCAACGGGATCTCACGGCTCACCAGTAAATTCTCTACTAAATGGGCATCGCCAATATTAAGTAAAGGCTGAAAGCGGCCCTGCCTCAGCTGGCACATGTCACCCAGCGCCAGCCTGCGCGTGAAAGGATGCATCGGCAGCCACGCCGTCTGCTGGTAGCAATGGCTGTAAAACACTTTTTTAGACATGATTACCCCTCCCGTTGCAAGGCAGGCCGGCACAAGCCAGCCATCCCATAGCCTTTATGCTGCGTAAGCTGCAGCTGTAGCAGCCGCTAAACCTGCTTGATACGAGTTCAGGCTGGTGGTGGCGGTCGCCAGCGCACTTTGGGCATAGGCCAGTTGCTGATTTACGATATTGACGTTAGTCAGAGCCTGGTTATATTTTTCGCTCGCTTTGTCGTAAGCTTGGCGGACTAACGCCAGAACGCCGGTACAATTGGGTGTAAAGCCAACGATAAAGTTGCCATCACGAACCGCCCCAATCTCCTGCGACCCTGAAGCCATTGCCTGCTGTTCAATTGTGCGTTTAAGCGTTGTGACCTGATCGTTTTCAAGTGCGATGATCTGCTGAGATCGTAAGGACGTCGCTTCGGCCACATAACAACTTTGTAATGCAGTGAGCGTAAGAGCCACAGCATTGTTGGCGTCAGCTGTCGCCTTGGCCATAAAGCTGATTAAAGTATCAGGAATCAGCGGATTACTTAATTTTTGCTTGTTCACCAGTTGGCCAAACCTATCTATTAGCTCGACCGTAAAAATCAATTTATTGATGAGCGTCGCCATTTCGCCTGATACCCGCTTGATTTCTCTGGTCGCATTTCCGGTTTGTTTTAGTGCCACCCCAGTGCTGGTGCACAAGGCGTTGACGCTGGAGTCAATGTCGATGGCCAGATTGAGGTTCGTCAAAGCTGCGGTTTTATTGGCCTCAGCTGCCGTTAAATAATCATTAAACTGGATAGATTTGGCAGTCTCAGCATCAACAATAGCCTGATATTGGTCGACCTCGTATTGGGCTTCTGCCACTTGCATTGCCAGCCCGTCGAGCCTGGCTTTTTCTTTGTAAACAATGCCGACTGCGAGCGAATTAATAGTCATGTTATTCATTTTTACTCTCCATAGGGCCGTGGTGTTTTATTGTTGAGCTTGAGTGCAGACAGTGATAGCCGGCAATGTATTCGCCAATACGTTGGTATACTGAGCCTGATCGCTGGGATCCCCAGTGGCTACCGTCAGTATGTAAAGCTGATACATTGTGTTTGGCTTGATCACATTGCCGAAGTTGTCAGTTGCACTCGGCGGAAAACTAAATTTACAGCGACCTGATAATGATGCCGGCACTCTGATGTAATTCGCTGGTGAAACCTGATCGGCGATGGCCTGATTAAAATAGATAGGAGGCAAATTCAGGTTCTCAGGACAACGCAATAGATTGAGATCCGGCGTTCCGCCTTGCTCAACAAGAATGCAACGGAATTCATAAGCAAGGATCGCTGTAGACGAGCCTGCAACCTGCGCTTCGGGAGCTGCTGAGTTCGCCACAGCTTGTTGTGCATCTGAGACAGTCTGCTGCACCGTTGCAGCTGCATCAGACTGCGCGGCAACAGATTTCGCCTTGCCTTTAGCCGGGGAAGCAGCAGTAGCATCTGTTTGTTCTGTAGCAGTGTCCGCAGGTGACACTAATGGTGTAAATGTGAAACTGGCAATAGACCAGGTCACGCCAGTAGCATCCGGAGTTTTATTTGGAGTAACCTCCAGATGTTGCACCAATGGTAAAGTGGTAGCTGGAGTAAAAGGCTGGCTTGGTGCAGACAGTAACTCCGAATAATTATTGATATATTGTTTGTATACTTTGGAAAGCTCAATATACAAAAAGGCAACGTAACTCGAACCAGCCTGAACAGGATTGCCAAACGCATCAGAGCTCAGCTGTATGCTGGTCGGTGATCTCGTCACTGCACCTGTCGCATCGACGCTTGCATCCGGAGTAATACTCACAAAAAGGCTGTTGTCGCCCGCAGGTCGTTGTGAAAATAATTGCTCAACCTGATCAATCGAAAAGGTAGTCTGATTTTGCGCCGGGACTAGCGTCAAGTAGTAGATAGGAGTTGCCTCTGGAATGGTCACACCACCAGCTTGTGGTGAATAAAAAGTCGGTAACGGCAGCGCCGCAAAGGATGCCGTGATTTCGGACCCGGACACCACACTGATACTCAGGCACTGATTGAGTTGGTTGTTGCTGTTGTCGTATGCAGTATTAATGGCGATCACTTCCCTTCTGGCGTCAGCAAGTTCTCCCTCGGCCTGCCGCTCCGCTTTGCTGGCTTTGGTTATTTGTGCATTTTCTGCAATGGCCAGTTTGGTAAATTTATCCAGTTCAGCTTGGGTCGATGTAAACAAATTATCTATCTTCGATTTCACACCTGTCGTTTGAGCTAAAACCTCGCTGATGGTAATTTCTGACGTAGAACCAGAGGCGTTCATCGCACCTTTTGAGATCCGTTTTACTTCATTCGCCACTTCATTGATCAAGCTGTTGGCACTTTGAATTTTTTCGTACACATCGGTTTGGTATAACGCCGCAGTTGCAATATTAAATGCGGCACCTATATCTGAAGCCAGTACCGAAATAGCGTTGGATGCGATCTGCACGTTGGCAGCAGCGGTAGCCGTATTGGTGATGCTCACCGCCACATCGGTATTTGCCTCTGTGGCCGATGTGAGTAAATTGAACACCTGATTAGTGTTGATCAGGCTTTGATTGTTGATATTTTGCCAGGTTGTCACGTCATCTTCTGTCCCTTCCAATTTATCCCGCGCGGTGATTTCCGCTCCTTGCGCATAATAAAGCGTGTATTCCGCTACAGTTTTTAATGAATCCAAGTTGGACTGATTAAGCGCCAGAGCCGACAAGGTATTGACGACTGTCTGTTGAAGGTTTTCATTGTAAGTATTCATAAGTTCCTCATTTTTATCTGATTATTCAAACATTACTAACGTTGTTTCTTTGCTTCATAGGCCGGACATCCGTTAGGTTGGCCATGTCACATAAATCGCTTTTTCCATCCAGGGCAATTTGATCACGGAATATGAAAAAGGAGCTCGCGCCAACAGCACGTCATAGGCACGCCTGTCCACTACCAAATCCCAATGATCTTTTGCGTCAGTTAACGAACCATCTCTCACCAACCAATCCCCCCGGCATCCATCCACCGAACTACTGCCTATAGCCTCCCAGTGGCCGATCACGGAATTCAGCAGGCTGTGACAAACATCGGCCTCATCGGCAGAAATATCGATGCCTATTTCTACAGGCTCATGCAATGCTAAACCGCAGAGCAATTTATTAAGCAACAAGTGCTGTTCAGCCGTTTCACTGCACCCTGTTGCTAAAAACTGTAAGTAGTGCACGGCGCGTCGCTGAGCAAGGGGCGTGACGAATTGCTCGTTTTCAACCAGCCCCAGCCGGGAAAACAACATAGTGATAAAACCTTGCAGAATCACTAAGCCTGCATTGGTTATTCGCATTGGAGTGCTGTTGGCGACTGGGTTTTTAGCAGCGGTGATGGTGTCCGCCAATCTTGCCTCAAGGCTCTTCGTCTGATTGACTGCATTGGCATGAGGTGATTTTTTAGCAGAGAGCGCTTCGGTGTTATTCAGAACTTTTGTCGTTGCAAGCTGCAAAGGTTTTGCTAATGACTTCAGTTGTGGGGCAAAAGCTGTTTGTAGTACAGCAATATCGATCTGCTGTTGACGCATCAACTGGTATAAAAAATTGCTGACGAATTTATCAGGTGTTAATGCGGCCCAATCATTATTAAGCCAATGTTTCAAAACCAGCTGAAATAACAATGCGTCACGCTGCCGTGAAGTTGAATTGGGTATTTCAAGCCTCTGCAGATAGCGCTGAAACTTATCCAGTAGCAGAATACTAGTCTGTTGCTGTGGGTCGGCGACACGCATCGCATCCATAAGCCAGGCAAATGGCACAATACTGAGCAGCCGAAACATCACCCCATGCTGATGCTGTAAGTCGCGCAGCAGAGCAGCTAACAGTTTGGGTTTCACTGTAAAGACGTCGAATAACAACCGACTCAAATCTATCGGCCGGGCAATCTTGAGCCAGGAAGGCGGTTGCCCCTGTTGTAACATGCAACGGGCTATGTCAATAAAAGCTGGATGATTTAAATACCCGGCCAGATAGTCTTGACTGAAATCGGTCGTAGCCGCGGTGTTGTCTTTATGTGCTTCTGCAGGAGTTGGATTATCCGGCTGAACGGATAAGTTTAGGCATAACTTTGGGCCCTGATCTGCTTTTTTCGATGTCCTGTCAATCAATAGCCTGTAGGCATTATTCCAATGCGTTTTTTGTAAAAGATGCTTTTGTTGCCTAAAGCTTTCAACGCAGTCAGACAGAGGTATATTGAGTCGTAAACAGGCACTGGCAATCATTCTGACAAGCAATTCACTGGCCGATAGATGATGTGCTCTGGCATCAAAGCTCAGAGTCCAGAATATTTCGGCCAGATGTTTCTCCAACACCGCGCTGGCACCTTGCCAATAGCCTGCGTTCTGCCACAGCAAGGCCCAGTGTTTAATAGTGTCTTTCGCTGGTTTCAGTTCGTCAGGAAGTTGCTTCGATAGCCAGTGGCCAATAGGATGACTATCAGTCTTGTGGCTGAGTATGTTCAGCAGAAGATATTTATCCGGCTGGCGCTCCAGCCAGTCAGAGATACTATGCCTGTCCTCTTGTTCCAGTTGGCGCCAGAGTACGGCCAGCGGCACAGCGTCAAGCCCCTGTGATACAGCTTCAAGTCCCTCTGACAAAGAACTAACCGAGCCAGCACCTTGTGGGATTAAGCGATGTCGCAGCGCAGTAAAGAGTTCGTCAGAACTCCATTTCTTGTCCAGCACAACACTGAAAACATCATGGCCAGTCTTGAGCTGAGCCAATGAATGCCGGGAAGCACGTGGCGCACCGGCCGCCCCGATCCCTGCTTGTATAACTGACGATAATGAGTTCGATAAATACTGAATCGAGCTATGAATTGAACCATTAACCGGACTATGAACCTGGCCATGCTGCAGAGCGAAGCTCTGAGCAGGTGCTGCATTCAGGTTGGGCCAACACAGATCCTGAACCAGGCATTCTGCAATCTGCTGAGAAAGTGCAGAACTATTCACCCCACACTTTTGCTTCAGTAGCGCAACAAAGTCACGCCAAAAAACAGCCAGCTCAAACCCACTCTGAGCGCCCCGCCTGCCCCTAGAAACTCCAGCTAACGCCTGTATTAACAAGGCCGGGACCTGATGCGCCAGATCAACACCATCCAGGGCAGGCAATTCAGCTCGCTTTTGCCAAAACAACAGACTGTCGATCAGTGATACACAAAACTCTGTCGCGTCAGGTTCAAGCAGATCTATCAGTAGAGACAGATCGGCGGCCCCCACCAACCTGAGCAATCTCAGGCTAAGCAGTTCATTGCTGGTTCTGTGTAATTCTGCGGCACCTAACAGCATGGCAAGTGATTGTTCAGCACATCCACCACTCAGGCTATCGAGTATCAGTTGACCCTGCGTCCCAGCCACCAGACCATAACCGCCATCAGTTCCCGTTTTCAGATAGTGCAGAGCCGCCTGCCAATAGGATGTTCTGACGCCGGCAGCACTATGCCGTCTGTTTTGTTCACGCCTTAACTCTTTGAAAATTCCCAAGAGTTCAAAATGCTGATGATTTGGATGCTCTGTTTGCACACTATGAATTAACAGATCTAAAAATACGGCCAATTCAAATCCATGTAGCTTGCAGAGCTCCAGCAAGGTTTCATGAACCAATTGGCGACGATTAAATTTCGAGCTGCGCGCCGTCAAAAGGTAAGCCAGTACGACTTGCCAAACCGTTTCCTTGTTCCAATTCTGTTTTCTGACCTGTGCTTGTGTTTGCTGAACGTGTGCCAGAATAAAGGAATGCTGTTGTGGCTCTGCGACTTGCACCAGCAAGGCCAATTCGGTGAAAGAAAAATGTTTCAATATGCCTTGGCGGGCTTTAACTGAGTGACCTTCAAGGAGCAACAGCTTGGCCATACGTGCAGCGTCCTGGCGTGCCAGTACTGAAAACAATTCGTCCACTTTCACTGTGTCCGGGCCGACAGCCTGTCGCCTGAGTCCGTAATGCAACATCTTTTGTAATGCCAGCCAGGGATCTGGTGGTTCCGCGGATTGAACTACTGCTGTCGGACTAGTGCCGTGATCCTGCCGGTAAATCATTTTAATGGCGTTGAAAAAGGTCAGGGAGACTGCTCCCAATGATTCAAGCGCCGCTACAGCCTGAAACATTTGATCAAGCAGCCTCTGGTAATCGATTTGATAGTGTTGGGCGACTTGCCATAGGTTGGCGCGAACAAAGCTGGTGGTGTTAAACAAAGTGCCTCTGTCCACCAGCAGGTGCTTCAGAATAGTCAGCCAGACAGATTCTCTGAATGCAGAGGCTCCGGCTGCTGGCAAGTGCCGCTCCTCTTGCAGGGTGAAAAGATCGTCTGCAAAAATACAGATGAAATCCCCCTGCCAGGGTTCCAGTAGCCGGATGATGCTACGAATACGGGCCTCACCTAATTGCCAGACAAGGCGTTGCTGCACTCGCTGTGAACGGCCTAAATAACGGATGATATCGACGGTAGCACGCGGGTTATGCTCCAGTTGTCGATCCAGTATTTGTAACGCACTTTCAGTTCCGCTAAACCACCAGGGCGCAGTTCCATGTTGTAAAAACCAGCTCACAAAGTCTTGCATTGATTCGACATGGTCCATAATCCGCAACGTGCCGCCATCATTCGATGTCACAGCAATTTGCTCATGGGCGAGCATTTTTCCTAAAGCTCTATGTACACTGGCGGTTAATCGTCTGGGTAGCTCGTACGCCAAATCGTCGAATAGCATATCTCCCAAATCCAGCTCCAAGCTGGTAATACGCCAGGTTTGTGTGGTGGGACAAAGTTCATTGAAACATTGCTCCAGCAGTTCGGTGAGCGCTGTATTGCTCCAGAGGCTGATGAAATCCTGAAGCTCATGCACTTTGGCTTCTTGATCAAAGCCGGTTTGCCAGCAGCATTGGGCTATCAGGTGGCTGGTCGTCATGGCTGTACCGCCTCCGCTTTTTCCGCTGATAAGCCAAGCTTCGATGCGAGTTCACCTTTTGACGCGTTACACAAATCAAAAGCCGCCTTTGCTGCTTTTCTGGTCACGGATACAGTTGGATCGTCAGCTTTCTTTTGGCTCAAAACATGAAGGAGGGAATTACAGTTATCTCTGTTATTTTTCCAGTCCACATAGTTTGAAATGATGTCCTTCATCGCATCAAAGGGGGTCGGTACATAGTGCATCTCAACATAAGCCGGCCAATGCAAACTCACCAATGTATCGATAAAGTTCTGAAATTTTGGCTGCTGGATCAGCGTCACGTAATCTGGAAAAATCAGGCTGGCTGTTAAAAAATATGGCGCTACGACCTGGGGTTGTGGGTTGCCCACCAGCAGTATAGATTCAATCAGCAAAAAGCCTTTTCGTTGAGTGGACAGCCAGAGCAATTGGTCCGCGTACTGTTGGTAATCTTCTGCGGTGACAGCAGAAGAACAGACGATATCCATCAAGCATTGATTGCCCTCAATCAATTGATGTTTTTTATCTTGCCCTTGACCACGAATAACTGAAATATCCGAATCAGCTAAGCGATAACTTGGCTCGCAATTGTTTAACCAGTCGTGGAAATCTGGGGCATCAAGCAAGGCATACAATTTTCCGCCCAGAGATCGCCAGCGTCTAGGCAAACCGAGTAAAATACCTGCTTTATGCTCAAAGGCCGAAAAGTGTTCAAAATCAGAGGGTTTTAACCTAGCTTCGGAAAAAATCTTTGTCTGATCAACTTCTCCATCCAGGGTTGGAAAAACTGGTCTGTGCCACCACTGTTGTTTTGCTGCATTGCTACCGCCTTTGGCGTCAACAGTATTGGAACTGGCGGCTTCATGCATACAGAGTCCATTGATAATTGAGGCATCACCGGGCATAGGTAACAGCTTGATTGCACTAACATTGAAGGCGCGAGTGCGGTTATAGGACAACAATTCA
>JAHIWM010000223.1 GCA_018815765.1 Gammaproteobacteria bacterium
CCGGCTGAAAGAGCAGGGCACAGTCTATTTACAGGTATTAGTGCTTAAAAACGGCAAAGTAGGGCAATTAAAACTAAAACAAAGTTCGGGTTTTACACGCCTGGATCAATCGGCATTAAATGCGGTGCGCGGCTGGACTTACGAGCCAGCACTAAAATTGGGCCAGCCGATAGATTTCTGGTTTGTGCAGCCTGTGGTTTTTAATTTAAATTCAATTCATTAGCGAGTAAATCATGCAAGAAAATCCTTATGGCGTTGCCGCACTTTGGGCCCAGGGTGACTTTGTTATCAAAGCTGTGGCTGTGATGCTGTTGCTGATGTCTGTCGCCAGCTGGTCTGTGATAGTGATCCGGGCTATCAGTTTATGGCGCTTAAAACGTATTAGCAGAGCCAGCAATGATTTCTGGCATGCCCACAGTTTTACTGAAGGTTTACGGATTTTAAGTTCGGCCGATTCAGCAACAGGACCTATGAATCCATTCCGTTATATGGCTGATGAAGGTCAGGCGGCTTTGGATCATCACCAAAGCCATCAGCAGGATTTACATGGCAACTTGCCATTGGCTGAATGGTTAACCTCTTGTTTAAGAGGCGCTATAGATGAAAGTGCTGAGCAGATGCAAAAGGGCTTAGCCATTCTGGCGTCTGTCGGTTCGACTGCTCCTTTTGTGGGGTTATTTGGCACAGTCTGGGGTATCTATCATGCGCTGGTCGGTATTGGCGTGTCGGGACAAGCCAGCATCGACAAAGTCGCTGGCCCTGTTGGCGAAGCGCTGATCATGACGGCTTTTGGTCTGGCTGTGGCTATTCCTGCTGTGCTTGGTTACAACGCTTTGCAACGTGGCAACAAAGACGTTTTGAATAAAATGCACCGTTTTGCTCATCAGCTGCATGCCTATTTTCTGACAGGCGCAGCGCCAAAAAGCAGCAAAGTGGTTGTGCCTTTGAAGGAGGCAAAATAAATGGCTTTTGGTGGCGGTTTAGATTCAGACAATGAAGTAATGAGCGAAATTAATATGACACCGCTGGTCGACGTGATGCTGGTGCTGCTGATTATTTTTATTATCACAGTGCCAGTTTTGACTCATAGTGTGAAGGTGGATTTACCTCGGGTCAGCAATGAAAAACAGCAAATTAAACCTCAAACTATCACTTTAACAGTAAAAGCAGATGGCGCTGTATTTTGGGATGACATGCCTATTGATGTGGCTGCACTTGAGCTAAAACTCTCTGAACAAGCACAAAAACAGCCACAACCTGAAGTGCATATCCGCGGAGATAAAGCCGCGCCTTATGAGCATGTACTGAAAACTATGGCGGCAGTGCAGCAGTCGGGTTTATTAAAGTTAGGTTTTATCAGCGAACCAGCCAGCTAAGCGGGTTGTTCGCTGTTCGGTTTTTTACATAAGTTCCATCGATAAAATTAAATTGCATGCAATTTAATTGTTAGGCATTATGTTTGCAATTTCAGTAATCACTGAAGCCCGAATCGCAACGCGCAACAGAGGAACTCTTTATGTCTAACCCAATTTTCGATTTAGCAGTCACCACTATCAAAGGCCAACCGGTCGAGTTAAAAGACTATCAGGGCAAAGTGTTGCTGATTGTGAATACCGCCAGCAAATGTGGTTTTACGCCACAGTACAAAGGCCTGGAAGAGTTGTACCAGAAGTACAAAGAGCAGGGGCTGGAGATTTTAGGTTTTCCTTGCAACCAGTTTGGTAAGCAAGAGCAGGGCAGTGAAAGCGAAATCAGTGAGTTTTGTGAACTGAATTATGGTGTGTCTTTCCCAATGTTCGCCAAAATTGACGTCAACGGCCCAGACGCTTCGCCTTTATTTAAAAACCTGAAACAACAAAAACCAGGTTTATTAGGCTCAGAATCCATTAAATGGAACTTCACTAAGTTTTTGATTGGCCGTGACGGCAAGGCGATTTTACGCGCAGCCCCACTGACCAAACCAGAAGATTTAGAGACTGAAATCCAGCAGGCTTTAGCAGCAAAATAAGCTCTGTGAATAAACAGAAAATTGTTGGGGCGACGACTTTTAGGGTCGTCCGTTTTCGCGTTCCAACCCATTTAGCATTCAAAAAAATGCCCGCAGGTATAAAGCCTGCAGGCGCAAAGTACACAAGGCTGGGATCGGTTGCGTCAAGACCTGTCTCTTTTGCAACCCGTTCAGTCGTAGGACAAGAACGAGGCAAAGTATGCCCTGAACATAGGCTGGCCGCCTTGATATAAAACAACAAATCGGACAAATAGGCAGGACTTGCGGATTTAACCCGTGGTGGCACAGCCCGGCTGTTTTGAGAATCAACATGTTTCCTGTAACCGCATAATATTTCAGAGTGTTTTACTTGCTTAACGCCGCAGTTTTTTGAACACTAGTCGGCTATTGTGCAGTTTAATTCTGGTTGTTATGAAAAGTCTGACTCATCCCGCTCTTGATCATCCCACTAAGGGTATTTTGTGTATGTTGCTGGCTGTTGGCATGTTTTGCGCTATGGACGCCTGCATGAAACAGCTGACACAGCATTATGGCCCTATGCAAATCACCAGTTTACGTGCTTTGTTTGCCTGGCCCTTAATAGTCGGTTGGTTAATTGCCACCAACAGAGTGCAACACTTACTCAATTCGCGCTGGTCTTTGCATTTGCTGCGCGCAGTGCTTGGCATAGTGATGTTATCGGCTTTTGTTTACGCCATTCAGACGCTGTCGCTGGCTGATGCCTATGCCATCTTCTTCGCAGCTCCACTGCTTATCACTGCGATGTCAGTCTGGTTTTTAGGTGAACATGTGCAATTACGCCAATGGGTGGCTATAGGTGTTGGCATGTTGGCTGTGCTCTTTATGCTTAAACCAGAAGGCGATCAATTGCTGAGTTTAGGCGCACTGGCAGCTTTGGTTTCGGCGCTTTGTTATGCCATTTCGGCTATTACGGTTCGGGTGTTATCCCGCACTGATAATAGTGGCAATATGGTGTTTTGGCTGATGACCATGATAGGGCTCGGTGCCGGTGTTTTGGCTTATCCGGACTGGGTGGCTTTATCTTCCGATCATCTGTGGTTGTTTGCACTGATGGGGTTAAGTGGCGCTATAGGGCAGGTGTTTATTACTGAAGCTTTTCGTTTAGCTCCTGCTTCTGTCATTGCGCCTTTTGAATACACAGCGCTGGTCTGGGGTTTAGGTTTTGATATCTTGTTATGGCAGTTGTATCCGGATTTATCTTTGCTGATTGGTGCTGGGGTGATAATGGCCAGTGGTTTGTATCTTTGGGCACAGGAGCGGCGTTGGTAAAACAACTGAACCCGTTGTCATGTTAGTGTCATTGCGGCATCTTAGGATAAGACTTTTGCAAAAGGTATAAATAATATGCTGATCCAAAAAGGGTTTTCTCTGCTGCCTCTGAGCCTTATTGCTCTGAATTTGTTGCCTGTCGCCGCGATAGCTGCTGATGCTTGTCAGAATCCTCCGCTGGTAATAGCGCATCGTGGTGCCAGTGGCCACTTACCTGAGCATACGCTGGAAGCTTATATGTTAGCGATGCGGATGGGCGCTGACTTTATCGAACCGGATTTAGTGCCAACCAAAGATGGTCAGCTTATCAGTCGTCATGAAAACGACTTAACTCATACCACTAACGTAGCGGTATTGCCGCAGTTTGCCGATCGCAAAACCACGAAGCGTATTGATGGAATTCCTATTACCGGTTGGTTTAGTGAAGATTTTACATTGGCTGAAATTAAGCAGCTGAAAGCCCGTGAACCTTTGCCAGCACTGCGGCCTCAGGGCGCTGAGCATAATGATCAGTATGCCATTGCTACTTTGGCTGAAATTGTTGGCCTGGTAAAACAGTTTGAAGCGGATACAGGCCGTAAAGTCGGGCTTTATATTGAAACCAAACACCCTACTTATTTCCGGTATGAAGGCAAAACTATTGAGGGCAAAGCTGTAGCGCTTGATACCAGTAAAAAGCTGGTCAGGGAGTTAAAGCAACTGCAGTTTACCGATCCAAATCGGGTTTTTATTCAGTCGTTTGAAGTGCAAAACCTGCAGGAATTAAAGCAGCAGTGGATGCCAGCTATGAAGGTGAAGTTTCCACTGATCCAGCTGCTTGGTGATACAGAAAAAGCCTATTTACCACCTAAAGACAGTTTTTCAGTACCTTATGATGTGTTTTACCATCAGCAACAGGCTTCTGATTTAAAAACTATTTATCAGGACGGCGCTGTCTTTTTATCGTCAGTAGCCAAACCGTTGGATTACTCAGCATTACTGACTAAGCAAGGTTTGGGTTTTGTGCACAGCTACGCAGCAGGCATAGGACCATGGCGCAGCAGTATTTATCAGCCACATAGCCTGAACTTAAAAGCTTTTGTCAAAGCTGCCCAGCAGCA
>JAHIWM010000224.1 GCA_018815765.1 Gammaproteobacteria bacterium
CTGGCGACACCTTCGGTCAGTTCTCCTGGCATTGAAACCTATCTGAAGCTGAGCACCACACAAGTGGAGCAATTAGCTGGTGTGCTGCCGACGCTGATTGACGAGCTGGAGTACTGCAATTTGCATCAGCGTGGTTATTTGTTGGTGGCTTTTAGCAAAGAGCAAATGGACGCTCAGTGGTTTTTTTTCGATGACATCACAAAAATGCAGTATCAAACCAAGTTAGGGCATCAGCAAAGCTATAAGCTTTAGGTCGCCTTTACAACAACTAAAATTGGGGTCAGATCACATTATTTGCCAGGCAAATAATGTGATCTGACCCCAATTTGTTATTTAGCCAACTGGTAACGCCTGAAGCTCAGTAGCCCAACACACAAGAGGCTAATAGCCAGTACAGGCCAGTCGCTCCACAGGCTGTATAAAGTGCGGCCTTGCACTTGCGGTACTTCGGCTGTTAACACGCCTTCTTCAAACTGAGGTAAACGCGCCTGCTCTTTACCATCAGCTGTCACTGTTGCCGTAATGCCGTTATTGGTTGCACGCAACAAGGGGCGGCCTAATTCCAAAGCACGCATCCGGGCTATTTCTAAATGCTGATGTGGGCCAATCGAATCACCAAACCAGGCGTCGTTGCTGACCGTCAGCAGAAAGTCAGTGTTGTCGTTGAAATTGGCAATCATCTGACGTGGAAAGGCAATTTCAAAACACAAAGCGGCCAGCAAGGCATAACCATTGGCCTGTAAATTAGGCTGCAGCCAGCTGCCCCTACTGAATGAACTCATCGGCAGATTAAACAGCGGTGCCACATATTTCAGCACGTCCTGAAAAGGCACAAATTCGCCAACAGGCAATAAATGATGTTTCTGGTACCTGTTGCTGGTGTTGTATCTGTAATCGCCGCCCGTCGCTTCTTTGCCTGATTTACCTAAAACAATCATGCCGTTATAGGCATCACCGTTCTCTTTGTAATCCAGAATACCTGTGACTACAGCGGTATTATTTTCTGCGGCCAGCATATCCAGATTAAACAAATAAGCCAAAGCCAAAGGCTCCAATTGCGGAATAGCAGCTTCAGGCCAAATCATAATGTCGGCATTCAAATGTGGGCGACTCAGTTCCATATACTTGCGCATCGTAATGGCTTCCTGCTCCGGATCCCAACGTAAATCCTGCGCTATATTGCCTTGCACTAAGGCAACCTTGACTTGCTCGCCGGTCTCTTGCCAGCCTTTCACCACATGTAATGCAGGACTGACGATCAAGACTATGGCGGCTATAGCAGGCCAAACCCATAACTTCCGTTGCACAGCAACAGCGACAGAGCCTGCTATTAAGAGCATTAAAAAGCTGATGCCGGTTTCGCCTACAACTGGTGCCAAGGGCGCCATCCAGCCATCGGTTTGGCTGTAACCTACAGATAACCACGGGAAACCCGTTAAGAACCAGGATCGGATATTTTCGGCAATAAACCAGCTGGAGGCTAACAGTAGCGGAAACCAAAAATTGCCACGAAAACGCCAGCTAAACCAACTGGCAAGGGCAGGGAACACAGACAAATAGCCCACCAGCACCACCATAATAGCCAGGCTGGCAACAAGAGGCATACCACCAAAAGTGGCGATACTGACATGCACCCAGCTAATACCCACACCAAACCAGCCCAAGCCATAGGCATAACCAAAAAGCGCCGCCTGTTTTGGGTTTTGCGCCTGCAGCAGGCAATACGCCAGCACTGACAAAGTCAGCAGCGGCAGCATATGATAAGTAAAAGGGGCAAAAGCTAAGGTATTTAATGCACCCAGCCCTGCTAAAAGCAGGGCTGGAAACCAGCTGGTTTTCGACAACAGCAAAAGTTAGTCCTTCTGTAGCGCTGAAGTTTCTGCGGCAGTTTTAGCGCGGATCACCTGCAACTGCACCAGCCTTCTGTTATTGGCTTTACTGACTTTAAAAGTCAGATTTTGCAGTTCAATGGTTTCGCCTTTTTCCGGCATATGACCAAAAGCATGCAGCACAATACCGCCTATAGTGCCGGCTTCTTCTTCATCGAAGGTTGTACCGAAACTTTCGTTAAACTCATCCACAGGGGTTAAAGCACTGACCTGATAGACATGGCTGGCCATTTTTTTGATATCGACATCTTCTTCATCGTCGTGTTCGTCTTCGATTTCGCCGACAATTTGTTCAAGGATATCTTCAATGGTAATAAGACCGGACACGCCACCGTATTCATCGACCACTATGGCCATATGGTAACGTTTCTGGCGGAATTCTTTTAATAAGGCATCCACTCTTTTACTTTCAGGGATAATGACAGCTGGGCGTAATAAATCGCGCAGGCTCCATTCGGTGTTACCTTGTAAGGTGTGCTGCAGTAAATCTTTAACCAGCAAAATGCCTTCGATATGGTCTTTGTCTTCATTGACCACAGGATAACGGCTGTGGTTATTCTCCAGCAGCAGCGGCATCATTTGTTCGAGGCTCTGGTCAATGTTGATGGTGGCCATCTGAGAGCGGGGCACCATAATGTCGCGGGCGCGCATTTTGGATACATCCAAAACACCTTGCAACATACTTTGAGTGTCGTTATCAATCAGCTTGCGCATGGCCGCTTCATTGATCACTTCAACCAGATCAGATAAATCTTGTGGTTCTGCAGTAAAAATCGCTGCTATTTTATCCAGCCACGATTTTGCGGCAGAACCCCGACTAGAGTGGGAATGGTCGTCACCCATGAGTGAACTTAAGCTCCAAATAGTGAAAAAGAAAATACCCAAAGTCATGTGAGTTGCAGCCAGACATCAATGTCAGTAAAGCTGCAGCTTCAGGTACGCAAAGAATTAAAATACCAGTTAATCTTCTAAAATATAAGGGTTCTTTATACCCAGTTGCTGCAAAATCAGAATTTCTTCTGCTTCCATTTGCTCTGCATCTGCGTCATTTATATGGTCAAAGCCCAATAAATGCAAGCAACCGTGCACCACCATATGAGCCCAGTGATGATCTAGTTCTTTGCCTTGCTCTTTCGCTTCTGCGGCAACCACCTGAGCACAAATCACTAAATCACCTAATAGTGGCAATTCTTCCACACCTGGTGGCAGCTCAAAAGGGAAGCTCAGTACGTTGGTCGGTTTATCTTTTTCACGATAATCAAAGTTCAGCTGCTGGCTTTCTGCTTCATCGACAATGCGTACTGTGACTTCTGCTATCTCCTGAAACGGCAGAATAGCGGCTTCCAGCCAGTGCTGAAATTGGGCTTCTGTAGGCAGGTTTTGCGCTTCGCTTGCCAGCTGTAAATCCAGGGTAATGCTCATGTTTTATTCTTTACTCGTGTTGGCTGCAGCTTGAGCGGCTTGTTTTGCTGCCTGCTTTTCAACTTCAAGCGCTTGTTGCTTTTTCTCTTCAAAAGCTTCGTACGCCATAACAATTTTTTGCACCACAGGATGACGTACCACATCTTTGGCTTTAAAGAAGTTAAAGCTCAGATCAGGCACTTCGGACAATACATCCATGGCATGTTTTAGGCCTGAATACTGGCCACGAGGCAAATCCACCTGGGTGATATCGCCTGTGATCACCGCTTTGGCGTTAAAGCCAATACGGGTCAGGAACATCTTCATTTGTTCCACTGTGGTGTTCTGGCTTTCATCCAGAATAATAAAAGCATCACTTAAAGTACGGCCACGCATATAAGCCAGCGGTGCAATTTCAATCACACCACGTTCTAAGTACTTTTCTACTTTTTCAAAACCTAACATTTCAAATAAAGCATCGTACAAAGGTCGTAAGTATGGGTCGACTTTCTGCGCTAAATCACCAGGTAAAAAGCCCAATTTTTCACCGGCTTCCACCGCTGGGCGGGTGAGCACTATACGGCGCACTTCGCCTTTTTCCAGCGAGTCGACAGCACAAGCCACAGCTAAATAGGTTTTGCCTGTACCGGCAGGGCCAATACCAAAAGTAACGTCGTGACGCTGAATATTGCGTACATAAGCACTTTGATTAGCGTTGCGGCCTTTGACTGCACCTTTTTTGGTTTTAATGCTGACCTGTTCTTCGTCAAACTGCTGCTCTGTGGGTTCCTGCTGCTGTTGCTGGATCACCATATGCACTTGCTCCGGGCTTAAAGGCACAGCTTTGCCCTGGGCATTGGCGGTTTCGCCATACAGAGTTTCGATAATGTGTTTTACCGGTTCAAGCTGGTCAGTTAAGCCCACTAAACGCAACTGGTTATCGCGGTAGGACACCTGCACACGGTAACGGCGTTCAATCTGACGTAAGTTATCGTCAAAGGGGCCCCATAAAAAAGCCAGACGCTGAGGTTCAAAAGGGGAGAGAGAAAATTCTAAGCTGGTTATTGGCGTATCCAATGCTTTGTCTCATATCAAATCGCATGCTGAGGCTGATTGTTTGTTGGCCTCAGCATGCTGTTTTAACTAAGGAGTAAAAGTTGCCACTCCCAATTCGTCTGTTTTTGCCGCTTTAGCCGCCATAATTTGTTGTGGCGATACTTCACGACGTAAATCCATGTCTTTTTCAGTGCGGATCACTTTACCTTTTAAGGAGTTGGTAAAGACATCAGTCACTAAAATGTCTACAAACTGGCCAATCATATCGGGTGAGCCTTCAAAGTTCACCACACGGTTATTTTCCGTACGTCCGGTCAGCTCCATAATGTCTTTTTTCGACGGGCCTTCCACCAGAATACGTTGTTCAGTGCCGAGCATAGCACGGGCAATTTGTAATGACTGCTGGTTAATACGGTCTTGCAGCACATACAAACGTTGTTTTTTCTCATCTTCCGATACATCGTCCGGTAAATCGGCCGCAGGAGTACCAGGACGGGCGCTGTAGACAAAGCTGAAGCTCATATCAAAGTTCATCGCTTTGATTAAATCCATAGTAGCTTCGAAGTCTTCTGCGGTTTCACCAGGAAAGCCGATAATAAAGTCAGACGACATACATAAATTTGGGCGTACTTTTTTCAGCGCACGAATTTTCGACTTATATTCTATCGCCGTATGGTTACGTTTCATCAGCGCCAGAATACGGTCTGAACCCGATTGCACCGGTAAATGCAGGTGATCCACCAGCTCAGGCACATCACGGTACACTTCGATAATATCGTCTGTAAATTCAACAGGATGCGACGTGGTGTAACGAATACGGTCAATGCCATCTATGGCCGCTACTAAACGCAGTAACTCAGAGAAATGGCAGATTTCGCCATCAAAAGTTTCACCACGGTAAGCGTTCACATTCTGACCCAACAGGTTCACTTCACGTACACCTTGTTCTGCCAACTGGGCAATTTCCAGTAAGACATCATCCAGTGGACGGCTGACTTCTTCACCACGGGTGTATGGCACTACGCAGAAGGTACAGTATTTAGAACAACCTTCCATAATAGATACGAAAGCGGTAGGGCCATCTGCTTTTGGCTCAGGCATACGGTCAAACTTCTCGATTTCCGGGAAGGACACGTCGACCACTGGAGATCTGTTGCCATGCACTGAGTTAATCATCTCAGGCAAACGGTGCAGAGTTTGTGGGCCGAATACGATATCCACATAAGGCGCACGTTCACGAATGGCTTTGCCTTCCTGAGAAGCCACACAACCACCCACCGCAATAATCAAATCCGGGTTTTTCTTTTTCAGCGGACGCCAGCGACCTAACTGATGGAATACCTTCTCCTGAGCCTTCTCACGAATAGAGCAGGTGTTCAGCAGGATCACGTCCGCTTCAGCAGCATCTTCAGTCAGAGTGTAGCCATGAGTTGCATCCAGCAGGTCCGCCATTTTGGATGAATCGTATTCGTTCATCTGGCAGCCCCAGGTCTTAATGTGCAGCTTTTTGCCCATTTGTGTTGTAGCCCGTAAAAAAGTTAACGCCAAGAAAAAGGACGCGCATTTTATCCTAGTAGGGCTTGAAGTGCCAGCAGTGGATCGGCCGGGAGAGGATTTGTGACCTTTTAAATCGAACTTAAAAAATCGGCAAAGTAACTTTTGCGGCATAGTCTGATGTGAAGTTGCTTGCAGTGACTCGTTTTCGCAGCGTTTTATCCGTTTCCCCGCTAAATTACAGTGACTTTTATAAGCCGCTGGCCTGATACTATTTATAGATAAACAACAGCACAGAGCCAGTAAAGATAGTGCTCAGAGGATGATGATGGAAAGTTTTGGTGTAATTCAGTTCTGGACCTTTTTGGCCGGTGTGGTAGTGATTATATTGATGCCGGGGCCAAACAGCCTGTTTGTGCTGAAAACCAGCATAGTGCAAGGACCAAAACACGCCTGGTGTGCACTTGCTGCTGTGTTATTGGGTGATGCAACTTTGATTTTACTGTCTTATCTTGGCCTTGCCTCTGTTTTGTTAGCCTCACCAGAACTATTCCGTTGGATACGTTATTTAGGCGCAGCCTATTTGCTGTTTATAGGCGTACAAATTTTATTAAGTTTGCGCCAATCTAAAGTCAGCGAAGGAGCACAAGTACCAGCGGTAGTCGCCGCAGCCAGCTGTGCTTCAGTGTTTCGTAAGTCCTTGTTATTAAGCCTGACCAACCCAAAAGCCATTTTGTTTTTCCTGTCATTTTTTATCCAGTTTATCGACTCCAGCTTCAGCCCCAACTGGGTGCCTTATCTGGTGCTTGCCTTGGTACTGGAAGTTATCAGCTTGATCTACCTGACGACTTTAGTCTACGCAGGAGCCGCCATAGCCAGCTTCTTCAAAGGCCAACCCAAAGCAGGGCAAGCAGGGAATTTAATGTTAGGGCTTTTGTTTACCGGCTTCGCGGTCAGATTGGCTTTGGCGTAGTAGAGCCACCTTGATTTCAGCGCAGTGTTTCAATCTGCTGCGCGGCGACATGCTGTGTTGATGCCGTTAAAAAACTTCAGAAGCCGCTTCTATTGACTGCTACACTTGCTGCATGCGCATAATGTGCGCATTTAATGCATGTTGAAGTGAGGTGAATATGAACATCACATTAGGTTCAGAATTTGAAAAGCGTATTAATGAGAAAGTAGCTTCAGGGCTTTATACCTCTGCCAGCGAAGTGATCCGTGAAGGTCTGAGATTGCTTTTTGAAAAAGACATGGCGAAGCAACAGCAGTTGGAAATATTAAGACAAGAAGTTTCACGCGGTTTTGAGCAACTAGCTGCCGATGAAAAATCCACAAAAAGTGCATTAGATATTTTTGATGAAGTCAGTAGTGGCGTAAATGGCTGAATACCAGCTTTGTAGTCTGCGTTAATCTATGTCTCAACTAAGTAACATATACAACAACCTTACTTGATTTAAGAGAGGTAGCTCGGAGTCTATTTTGCTAACAACGGTTTCGCCGTTGGCGAGATACTTTCTTTTGCGTCGCCAAAAGAAAGTATCCAAAGAAAAGGCGACCCCAGGCCGCTGCGAAAGCCCGGCTCAAAATCGTGCGCCCAAGGCGACTCGGCAACTCGTTCGTCGCTACCGCTCCTCGCTCAAACACTCCTCGTCTTAAAACCTTGGTCACCCAATTTTGCCCGGCTTGCGTCCTAATGGGGGCCCATTCAAATTCAGGTTTCTATTGCTGTAGATACTTGGATTTTTCGGAGATAAAAATAAAACCCTTTAAGCCGATGGACAAAGAGCTGAGGGAAATGTTGTTCATTTTTTACTTGCCGTAGATTCTTTCGGAGCTAAAAACAAAAACCCCTCAGCCGAAGGACAAAAAAGCTGAGGGAAAGGTTGGTAACTTTTCACTTACCAGAGAGTCGTTACGGCTGGTCTAAGCCCGTCCTCGGGTTGCCGTAGCTGGCGAGATTTTTGATGCGACTAAGGCTGGATAACTGACAGCCAACTGGCCGACTATTAGCAAGGCCACTACACCTATTACCAGCAAGACCGGGCTTAACGGGCTCATACTAAAAGTCGCCACCAGCCAGATATTTAAACCCACTGCTCCTGCTGCGCCTAGTATCACACCAGCGAAGCTGATCAACAGATTTTCCAGCATAAAGTAACGCATCACTTGCCACTGGCTGGCGCCCAAAGCGCGGCGTGTGCCGATTTGGCGGGTGCGTCTGTTAATACTGAACATCGCCAGGCCAACAATGCCAAAGCCAGTGATCAGTGTCAGTACAATAATGACGGTCAGCAGAATAGTGTTGGTGGCCTGATGCTCCTGATAACTTTCATCACGGGTTTGCTGCATGCTGGTGACATTGCGGATAATGCGGCCTCTGTCGCTGTCGGCCAGCATTTTTTCAATCACCGGCATCAGCTCGTCACGACGGCCTGCTTCGGTGCGGATAAAATACCTGCTGCCTTTGCCGTCCAGTTGTTGTGGTACCAGCATGCTGCGTTCCACGCCATTCCAGCCATTCCATGGTGCCTGCAGGCCATTAATAATGCCTGTGATTTGCACTGGCTGATGGTTGTCGATATAGACAGTTTTACCTAAGGCTTTTTTCCAGTCGCCTTCAAACATGGCTTCGGCTAAGGCCTTGGTAATAATAGTTTTAGGTGGCCATTTGGTGCTGCCCACTTCACGCCAGACAATATCTGAGCTTTGGAAGTTTTCGCCTGCAATCAGCTCTACCCCTAATGCTTCGATGCCGTGTTCGTCCACCATATACACTGCTGTGCCTGTGCCTTCCAGATCATCACCCGGTTTGGTTTGTAAACCCATAGACCAGCCGCCACCACTTAAGGGAATCGCATTGATTTGAGTCACAGCCACAACACCTGGCGTCTGGCGGATACGTTGCAAGTCCTGCTGCAAAGCTGTTTGTGTATTGTAATTCTGCGCAAAAATAGTATTGCTCAGATAAAAGGTGTTGGTTTCATCCAAACCACTGGGTCTGGCCATTTGCTGGCTACGTTCCTGCATCATAAAGATAGCGTTCACCATAATGGTCAGGGTCAGGGCTATTTGCAGCGCGATCAGCAAAGCACCAATTTTATTGCGCATTAAAGCGCGGAATATAAGGCCCAGTTCTAAGCGGGCTAATAGTTCTAACATGGCAAACTCCTTATTGGCTTTTCAGCTGAACGGACGGCTGTACCTGACAAGCACGCCATGTGGGATATAAACCGGCTAATAAAGCACTGACAATAGCCAGGCCTATCGCCATAGCGACCAGAGATAAATCCAGCTGAGCTAAATCTCGGATCCAGTCGCCGTACATCACTTTGATGGCTTCAAGCCCCAAAATAGCCAGTACTAAACCTAACAAGCCACCGGCCAAACCTATGCAGCCTGATTCAATTAAATGCTGAATAAACAAATCGTTACGGCTGGCCCCTAAAGCCTGACGCACACCAATTTCTGAAGCTTTGCCTAAAAACTTAGCCAGCAATAAACCTACGGTATTCAGTAAACACACCAGCAAGAACATCAAAGACATGGCCATCATCATGCTGGCATCGTCTGATACCACTTGTTGGTTTTCCAGCCATTGCATTACATCCCGCAGTTTGTTGTTGTCGGTGCGGGCAAAGCGGCCGTATTGGTGTTGCTCTTTGGCATAGGCGTTCATAAAACTTAAGTAATCTTGTTTGTCCTGCTCTGTCGGCAATTCCACCCACAATTGCAGCCAGATGCACTCTGAGTCTAAAAAGGCCTGAAAGCCGGATTCTGAAGGTTTCCAGCAGTTGGTATTGCCGGAGCGGCTGAACTTTTGTTCGGTAATTAAGCTAAAAGGCACAAAGACTTCTTCCACGGCATTAAAAGCACCAGTGCTGATATCGTAGAACTTAGGTTTAGGGTTCCATCTGTCGATCACCCCTGTCACTTTGTAGTCTTCGCCTGCCATACGAACGGTTTGGCCTGTGGAATCTTTGCCGCCAAATAAACGTTCGTTTAATTCAGCGTTGATGACGATGACCCGTTCTTTTTTTAAGTCAGCCTGATGATCCCAGCCACTGCCATAAAGAAACGGCACATCAAACATAGGGAAAAAGTCAGCACTGTTGGCGCGGCCCTGCACCATAAATGGCAGCACTTCTTTATCCGCAGGTTCTATCACTGCCGACATACCAGTTTGAATACTCTGACGTTTAGCTTTTTGCGCCTGCCATAAGTAAGTGCCATCACGGTAAGTCACTTGCTCTGGCGCATCACCGTCGTCGCTGTAGGGGTTATTTGGCTCCCAGCTATCCATCTGCACAAAAAACAGTTGCTCACTTTTCTGCGGAATAGGGTTAGCCGACATCAGGTAATTGACTGTAATGGTGGTCATGGACGCACCAATACCTAAACCTATGGCACAGACCATCAACAGTGTCATGCCCCAGGTGCGTTTGCAGCTTAAATAAGCCAGCTTCAGATAATAAGAAAACATAGCCGCTCCTTAAGCTTCGCCAACCACATGCAGGTTAGAGTTTTTGTTGGTCAGCTCGCTGACATGCCCATCTTTGATATAAATCTGACGTGTAGCACGGGCGGCCAGGCTTGGATCGTGCGTCACCATTAAAATGGTGGTGCCGGCTTTATTGATATCTTCGAGCAGGCTCATCACACTTTGTGCCATCTGGCTGTCAAGGTTACCTGTGGGTTCATCCGCCAGTAAAAAGCGAGGTGACGTCGCCAAAGCGCGGGCTATAGCCACACGTTGCTGCTGACCACCAGACAATTGGCTTGGAAGGTGTTTCATACGGGAGGCTAAGCCCACCTGATCCAGATGGTGTTCAATGCGTTTTCTGCGCTCTGCTGTGTTCAGGCCACGGTAACGTAATGGCACATCCACATTGTCGAACAGGTTTAAATCCGGAATAAGGTTAAAGCTCTGGAAAATAAAGCCTATTTTCTGATTACGCATGCGGGAGCGGCCGCTGTCGTTTAATTTGGCTATGTCTTCACCGTCCAGAAGATATTCACCGCTGGTGCTGGTTTCCAGCAAACCGGCAATATTCAAAAAGGTCGTTTTACCTGAGCCTGAAGGGCCTGTCACACTGACAAAGTCGCCTTCGTTGACATGCAGCTGAATATCACGCAGCGCATGAGTGGCCACATCGTCCGTGATAAAAGATTTACTGATTTTATTCATAGTTAACATAACAAGTCCCTCTGGCTTTTTAGCCTTAATTATTTATTCAGTTATTAAGTTGTACTGTGCTGGCGCCATCAAAAATGTCGGTGCCAGAGGTAATGATTTGATCGCCTGGTTGTAAGCCAGCCAGAATTTCGACTGAGTTCAGACTGCGGGCTCCCAGTTCAATAGGAGTTTTGATGGCCATGCCATTACTGACTTTGTAGGCAAATTTGCCATTACTGCTGTCAAGGAACTGACCACGAGCCACCTGCATCACGCCTTCACGGTGTTCCAGCAAAATACGGCTGCTTAAGCGTTGGTTTTGACGCAGGGCGGGCGGCGCTTCTTTAGTAAAACGTACCCGGCCTTTGACCTGGTTCTCGAACACTTCAGGGGAAATAGTCACCAGTTTGCCCATATACAGTTTCTGCTCAGCTGTGACTTCTACTGGCAGGCCAATGATTAAGTCGTTGGCATAACTTTCTGGTACGGCAATTTCTACTTCAAACTGGCTTAAATCCACCACAGATAAAATCAGCTGGTTTTTAGTGATATAGGTTTTGTTTTCTACCGCCAGATTACCCAATAAGCCATTGACCGGAGAACGCACCTGCAGACCATTGACCTGACGCTGGAAGTCTTCCACCAGTAAACGCTGACGGTCTAACTGCTGGGCTAAACTTTGCACTTCAAAATCGAGGTTTTCTTTATTCAGGCGGGCATCTTCAACGGCGTGCTGATGCTGTACTTTAGCGGTTTCTAAATCATCCTGAGCTTTTTCATGCTCAATTTTGCTAATCACACCTTTTTCATAACCCTGATCGGCACGGCGTTTTTCCCGCTCTGCTGTGGTTAAGGTCATCAGCGCAATGTCGACGGCTTTTTTATCGGTCAGTTGCTGCTTTTTCGCTAAGATTTTTTGACGGTTATGGCTGGTTTCCAAGCTATAAAAAGTGGCTTGTTCCTGCTGCAATCTGTTGTTTAACTCAGGGCTGTCGATAATAGCCAGCACATCGCCTTGTTTCACTTCAGTACCGGCATCCAGCAATAAGCTGATGGTGCCTTCCGCTGTGGCATAGAGTTTAGGACTGACCGCAGCCACCACCTGGCCCTGAGCCGAAATATCGCGGGTAAAATCTGCGGTTTTGACTATATCCAAACGCACACGCGACAAAGACACCGACATATCCGATTGTGACCAGCTGCGCGCCGCCGGGATAATTTGCCATAACAGCAACACCAGAAGCAGGCTGGTTGAGCCTACTACCCAGATTTTTTTATTGGTTTTTTTTGGTGCCAGCCGTTCATCCTGGCTGCTGGTATCCGCTATTTTCATGGTTTTTCCTGCACTGTGCGTCTTTGGTTAGGCATGTATAGCCAAAGTAATTGAAGTTGCAGGGAGGCGACCATTGTTCGAGACCCCAGGAGCATAGTTGTCCTATGTGACTGGGGCGAGAACAAGCAGTCAACAATGCTGTAGCTTCAAGTAAGAAGGCTATAAAAATGCCGCTATTACCAATGAGTCGTAGCAGGATGAAAAAAGGTTTGAACGGAATAAAAATAAATTTTGTTGAAGTAGAATTAAGCAGATTGTTTGGTGAGGCATAGGGGCGACCTTAATGGTCGCCCGTCTATTGGTTCAGATTAAAATAGGGAGAAAGTCCGCAGCTTCAGGCACGAAGTGCATTTACCATAAACGTTGTCTGGTGGTGATATAGCCTGCATAAAAGATAATAGCCACACCAGCAAACCAGCTCATAGTGACAGGTTCTGACCAGAATAAATAACCAAAAAGGCCGGCAAAAATTACAGAGCTGTAGGTCCAGATGCCAATATCAGAAGCGGGCGCTAAGGCATAAGCTTTGGTCATCGCCATTTGGCCTATAGCGGCTAAGACGCCCATAAACCCAAAAGCCCACCAGGCAATAGCAGGCAGTTCTTGCCAATAAAAAGGCACAGGCACAAAAGAGATAATGGCCGTCAGCAAGGAAAAATAAAAAACGATACGTGCTGCAGGTTCAGTATCAGACATGTAACGAATAGTGGTTTTGGTGACTGCAACTAATACAGCCGACAACAGCGCTATTAAAAACAGATAAAAAGCACCACCGCCTGTGGCAATAGGCAATGCCAGTAGTACACCACCAAAGCCCAGCGCTATGCTGAACAAGGTCAGGCGGCTGGCCGTTTCTTTAAGCCAGAATTTAGCTATTAATGGCACTATAAAGGGCGACATCAGCAGCACGACCATAGCCTGCGCTAAAGGCAGCTGGCTGATGACATAAAAGAAACAGTACATCGAAATAATGCCGGTAATGGAACGGCTTAAATGCAGATACCAGCGCTTTGTATAGAGCAGTTGTTTGCCCTGCACCCAAAGCCAGGGCAGCATCACCAGTAAGGCAAAAAAGTTGCGGAAAAACACCACCTGGGCATGACTGGCACTGTCGCTGGTCAGTTTGACTAAAGCGCCTATACCGGCAAAACAAGCTTCAGCCAGTAACAGCAATAATGCGCCTTTCAGCAGATTGGGTTGCATTCGAAATCACATCCATCGAAGAGGCGCGCAGTATATACCCGAAGATAATGATGTTGCAAAGTGGGGCAGGGTGTTGCCTGCAGATAGAGGCGAATACACAGTGTAATTTGCTATCACCATAAAACAGGCACGCTTTGAACAAGTCAACAGGCACATTTATTTGTTGCTGAAGAAGGAAAAACGCTCTAATTTAGAAACTTAGAGTGTGCCAACCTAAAAATAACAGGCCAGACAAAAGTAATAATGTGCCAGCACGCTTTGAGTCACAGCGGTCAGTGGTTGATTGTAATTAATTGCTTTTTATCAATCAGTTAATGCTGGTGCGTTATCTGGTAGAATCAGGCAAAGCGTGCCAGCACAATATACAAATGTTATGCGAAAGGAATGATATGAGAGTAACGACGGATATTTCAAGAATAGATCTTTTAAAGTTCAACTTAAGATTTATGGTTACATCATCTTACATGTATAAATATTTTTCTATTGTTGTAACTATTGTATTAGCAATTGTATTTTGGAAAGCTGGTCTACCAGACACACAAGAGAAATGGATGATTTCTATTGTCGGGGCATTTCTATCTGGACTTGCGGCAACTGCCATTTACTTCTTGTTTTGTATTGGTTCAATTTTGTTACGTTCGAACACTTTAAACGGCATTCTTGGTGTTCATGAATATGAACTTAGAGATGAAGGCTTATTTGAAAAAACAACAGCAAATGAGACGCTTAATAGATGGGAAGGCCTTGGTAAAGTCGCAATTGCTGGCCCCTACTTATTACTGCAAGTATCTGGGTTTTTGTATCATATATTCCCGAAGAGGTGTTTCAAAACAGAGGAAGATTTTAATTCCTTTAAGACTGCTCTTCAGAACAAAGTTTACGAAGCGCAAAACAAACCACTTTAGTCGCTCACTGCGTTCGCTGGGACAAAAACACATGGCTGTCTCGCTTCGCTCGTATTTTATGTCATGTGTTTGTGCCCTTAAGTGGGGCATTATGTGAAAACCGAAAGGAAATCGTCAGCTTGGATATAGTTCTCAACCCCCCGCTACCAATTTCACTTGAAGAGTTTTACAAAACCTTGCTTTCAGTGTCGGGAGTTTTGTTTGGTATAGCTTTTGCTGCGATGCTATTCGTCCTTCAGAGTGGTTTCTCGTCGTTCAAATTTTCGCGAAGAATGTTCTTAGAGCTGTATTTGCATTTCGGGCGCCAGTTGCTCTATACGCTGGCATATCTTACTGCGGCCCCTTTCTTAGTACTCTTCTTTTCGGAAAGCTCCTTCGCAGTTTCTTGGCTGTACATCTTGTACTTTGTGTATTTTTTAAACGCCTCATTAGATTATGCCAAGGAAGAGGGCTATATAATAACCATCCACTCAACCAAATTCGTACCTAGGCACTATGGAAGAATACGCACATATTTTAGATACATAAAAAATCGAGGCGCATTGAGAAATATTTTATTCCTCTTCCCGATTGCCATGTTTTTGGTATATCCATACGCAATATCTATTCACGAAAGCAAATCGCTATACCTAACAAAGACAGCCATATTTTATAGCTGCCTCATACCGTTGCTTTATACGCTATATAAAGTCACAAAATTCATACCAGAATTCTTTGTTTATACAGGAATGGAGCTATCTTCAAACACACAGGATTTCTCTGAAGAACAATCTGAAGAAGAAAAACAGCAGAATGTTGTAGAGAAGCGCGCATTAAAAGAGCATCTAAATAATCATGGCGTCACTGAACTAAATGCAATGACGCCGCGTCAATTCATCGACGGCGAGCTTTATATTAACTTTCTAGAAAACAAAGAAAGTAGCGAGGCATGGTTCAATGTCAATATAAACATTACAAACGCCAATCCAGGGCAAATTAGACGAGCGGTATTGGAGTATGCATCTACGCTAGCAAAATTATTGCAGAAATCAAAAGTCGGAATAAATACTTTTGTACTGTCATTTCATATTGGCATAGATAATCAATCATCACGAAATATGTTCTTTAGAGCTTCGCGCAGTGAATTAGACAAGATGTTTGCACTCGGACAATACAATCCTGAGGACATGGCCAAATTGAAGAACGTATTATTTGATGAGCTATTCAGGCAATAATCACATAACAACTGGTTCAAGTCGTTCGCTACGCTCACTCGGGACCGGCTAAAGCCGGCCCCTTAACCAAACGTTAGCTCCGATTGCCTTCCCTGCCAAGTGATACTATAGTATCACTTCGAATTTAAATCAGGGTGACCCCATGAAAGTTGAACTCGTTACGAACCTCAAGCGTCAGGCTACAAAGATTCTGGCAGATCTGCATCTGTCGAAAGAACCCGTACTGATTACGGAGCATGGCCAGCCATCCGCATACCTTGTTGATGTGCAGGATTATGAGTTCATGCAGCGTCGGCTTGCGCTGCTTGAGGGGCTTGCCCGGGGAGAGCGTGCTGTACTTGAGGGAAGAACCTATAGCCAAAGCGAGGCCAAAGAGAAAATGAGTAAATGGCTGAAGTAATCTGGACTGAGCCCGCCCTTCAAGAACTGGATGCCATCGCAGAGTACATTGCTTTGGACAATACTGCTGCCGCAAGTGCTCTCGTTAAGGAAGTTTTCGACAAGACCGGGCGTTTGGAAACTTTCCCCAAATCCGGGCGGATTCCTCCAGAGCTCCCTGATTCGGTATACAGGGAGTTAGTGGTTCCACCCTGTCGTATTTTTTATCGTGAGGATGAGCAGCGGGTTCTCGTCCTTTATGTCATGCGAGAGGAGCGGCAGCTTCGTGCGTTCATGCTTGGAAATCGCTAACAATCCGCGTCATTCGAGGCCTGCGGCCCTGCGAGAAACCTCCCTCAAGTAAAAGTTTCTGCGCAGAGGGGCGTTATTACCAGTTAATTCAAATGCTCACTATGCAGCCAATTAATCAGCTCAATTGCTGGCATCGGTTTGGCGAATAAATACCCCTGAATGAGATAACACTGGCGGCTGCTGAAAAATGCCAGCTGTTGTTCAGTTTCTACACCTTCAGCGACACAACTCATACCTAAGCTGCCTGCCATCGACAAAATCGCTTCGATAATGGTTTCATCATCTGGATCTATGCCAATATCTTTGACAAAACTACGGTCTATTTTGATGGCATCTATCGGCAATTCTTTTAAGTATTTTAACGAAGAATAGCCTGTACCAAAGTCATCCAAAGCCAGCTGAATACCCAGTTGGTTCAGCGCCAGCATAGTGGTAATGGCTTTTTCGTGGTCACGCATCAATGCACTTTCAGTCACCTCAAACCGCAGACAAGAGGCTGGCAACTGGTATTTATTCAGCAGCTTTTCGGTATGTTCTGCCAACGATAATTGCTCTAAATGACTGGTGGATAAATTGACGGATAAATACAAATCTAATCCACCCAAACGCCATTGTTGTAAATCGGCCAAAGCCCGTTCCAGTAAGGATAAGGTCATAGGGATGATCAGACGTAAATCTTCCGCCATAGGGATAAACTCAGTCGGCGGAATAAAGGTGTTTTTATGACTCCAGCGCATCAAGACTTCTACACCTATCACCGACTGACTGCGACAATCCACAATAGGCTGGTAGTAGTTGATAAATTCACCATCTTTAAAGGCCTGACGCAACTGAGTTTCTTTGGCCAGCTGCATATGGGCTTTTTCGTTCATTTCAGCAATAAAAAACTGGAAGTTGTTGCGGCCTAAATCTTTAGCGTGATACATGGCAACGTCGGCATGCTTTAATAACGAATTGGCGTCTGTTGCATCGTCCGGGTAGACAGCAATACCTATACTGGGCGATACGCTGACGGTATGAGTTCCCAGTTGCATTGGTTCGCCTATAGATTGCAGCATTTTGCGTGCGACATGGCTGATATTGTCATCGTTTTTATAGCTTTCCAGCAGCACTACAAATTCATCACCCCCTAAACGCGCTATGGTGTCTGTTTCTCTTAACGTTATGCGTAAACGCTTCGCCACTTCCTGTAGCAACTGATCACCGACATCATGGCCTAAGGAGTCGTTTACCTGCTTAAATTTATCCAGATCGATAAAACATAAAGCCAGAGATTTTTTCGCGCGCTTCGCTTGTTCAATGCCGTGCTGAATACGGTCCATCAACAGAGTGCGGTTAGGTAAGCCTGTCAGTGAGTCGTAGCTGGCCAGATAACGCAATTCTTCTTCTGCCACTTTTTGCGCTGTGATGTCGGTAAACACCAGTACAAAAAACTCCACTTTATCTATATCGCCAATAGCGCTGATATTAATCAGGGTAGGGCGCTCTTTGCCATCCGGCGTATGCACCAGCTCTTCACCTTGCCAGTGCTGGTTAACTGTTAAGCCACGCAATAAAGCAGTGTAAAAACGACGGCGTTGCAGGCTGATACCCAGATGATGGGTTTTAGGACTGACCAGATACTGATCGACAGAACCAAACACATCGGCAAAAGACTGGTTGGCTGCGATCACTCTTTGACTGGCATCTAGAATGACTACCCAGTCACGGGTTTGTTGGAAAGCTTCGCCAAATAACCGGGCTTTTTCCTGGTTGGCGCGGGTTTCGGTGATATTGCTAAAGGTACCAATAACACGCTCAGGCTGACCTTCATGATCCACTTCGGCCACTTTACCAATGTCACGGAACCACAACCACTTGCCGTTTTTATGTTGCATTCGGTAAGTGTGATCAAAGGTTTTGTCTGGTGTCTGCATCAGCTTTTGCCAGGCTTGCAAATAAGCGTCTTTGTCTTCCTGATGCAATAACGACAGATGCTGGCTCATAGCTAAAGGATTCAAGGCTTCCTGATAACCCAGCATGCTGTAGATCCTGGACGCAAACATAATATTTTTATGGGCATGCCATTCCCATGCACCGCTGTCTATAGAATCCAGAGCTTGTTTTAAGCGCTGCTCACTGGCCGTCACTTTGGCATGAGCCATCTTGAGCATACGTTGTTGTTTTTGCCGGGTTCGCAGGTAAAACAACATGATAATCAAGGTAACAGAAGCATACAGCATATAAGCCCAATGACTGAGCCATGGCGCAGGCTGTACGTTAAGGCGTAAAGTTGCGACTTCGCTTTCAAGTCCGGTCACTGGTGATACAGCCACCACATTAAACTGGTAATCACCAGGCGTCAGTTGTGGAAACATCACTGAACTTGAGCTCTGCTCCGGAAACACCAAACGCTGCGGGCCATCCAGCCAGTAGCGATAACGCATTTTGCTGCTGTCACGAAAATTCAGACTGGAGTAACTGATGGTTAAACCCTGACTGTCGTAAGGCAGAGTAAAAAGCTGACCAGACAAATCAGTCATCGGACTTTCGATAGGGGAAGACAATAAATCCAACTGGGTAATAACAATACGGGGTTTACGTCTGGGTTCAGTTAACACAACCGGAGACAGTAAGTTAATTCCACGGATAGAGCCAAAAGCCATTTCGCCGTTGCTTAAGGTGTCACTGCTTTGGCTGAAAAATTCATTGCTGGATAAACCATCCTTTTTGCTGAATTGTTCAATATGCAGGGTATCCACATTTAAAGAAGAGACACCATGCAAGCTGGAAAACCAGATGTGACCCAACTGATCCCGGTTCACTGCGTAGACCACATTGGTATTGAGTTTGTTTTTGCTATGAAAGTGATGTTTCAGCTGCATGGTACTGGCATCAAAAGCTAGCAAGCCAATATCTGCAGCACTGAACCACAGCGTATTATTTTTATCCAGCGCCATCTTATCGGCAAAACGCATACTAAAAGCTGGGTTCGCCTCGGCTTGA
>JAHIWM010000225.1 GCA_018815765.1 Gammaproteobacteria bacterium
AGCGTCGACGTCGGTTCAGTGCCAGCCCAAAACCGTCGTGCTACTTCGAACAACACACCGGCTGCAAGCAACGCCTGCAACCAACCTGAAAGATGGGCAGCCCTGACTTTTTTGGTGGCGCTAAGGCCAACAGCAAGCAAGGCAACGCTGTAGACGGCGGCATCGGCCAGCATATCTAACGAATCGGCGATAAGGCCGGTGGATTGCGCCCAGACTCCGACAATAAGTTCTGTGACAAACATCACGGCATTAATTGCCAACAATCGCTGTAATAGCTTACGTTCGTCGGTATCGGCTTTACTGTTTTCAGCTAACGCTGCTGGGTCGGCCTGAAACGGTGCTGAGCTCTGTAATGCAGCACCTAAATTTAATGCGTCCAGGCGTTGGGTAATGGTCTCCGGACTGCCTTGATGCACCACATCAAGCTGCCGGTCTTGCAGGAAAAATTGCAACTGTTGCACCTGTGGCAAACCGCCAAGCGCCATCCGGATCAGATTTTCTTCTGAGGGACAGTCCATCTTGCGAATGTGGTAACGGGTTTTGTGGTGCAAATCTGATGCAGAACACTCAGGCAACGGAGTATTTTCTGAGACTTGTACTTTACATTGGCAATCTGACATAGTGGCCTCACGTTGAACAAGATACCGCTATTAAAAACTATAAAGCCACTTTAAGGTCAATAGTTTTTTTACCGATGTCGTTCACAGTCACTGGCACATGGATGCACCAGATTTTTCAGGATCTCACAGTCTTTGGCCTGATGGTCATTCTGGCAGAGCGTCCGTAACGCCTGCAAATCCGCTTTTAGTTGATGAAGTTGGGTTAATTGCGTGTCTAAATGACTCAATTGCTCATCGATCAGCGTATTGACCCGGCCGCATGGTTGGGTGGGATCTTCACGAAAAATGAGCAGTTGCCGGACGAATGACAGACTCATATCAAAGGCCCGGCAATGCCGGATAAATTGCAAATCTTCGAGATGGCGCTGCTGATAAGTCCGATATCCAGAAGCGGTTCTTGCCGGAGCGGCTAACAATCCCTGCTTCTCATAGAATCGAATGGTTTCCGTTTCACATCCGGCAAGCGCAGCTAGTTCACCAATTTTCATTGCCTTTCACCAACTCTAAAGTTACTTTAAGCATTGAATCTATCATAACTCAGACACTGAAACTGCCCTTTTATTGTCAAGGATACTTTATGGAGCCCAAAGTACGGCTTGCCTATTCTGAATACCTGGCGCTGGCCGACCAAGCGCGCAAGTCAAAGGAGTATGAGAGAAGTTTTGCGTATCTGGAGTACGCCCACATTCTTGATCAGCACGACGTTTTGTGTCATGTGCATTTGCAGATGCTTTGGTTGGCCCTTTGCACCGCAGACTGGCGTGAAATGGCCGGGCAAAGCTATCGGTTGTTGTTAACACCTTTTGGTCATCTTTTTAATCGCTTGCCGCTTGGCAATACGGGGCGTTCAAACGTCAGTGCCTTTGAACCGATGACTATTCCGGAAGAACTTAGAGAAATTTTAATACCGGTTGAGAGAAAATAGGAAGTACCAAGTACTGAGGTCAGTCGTTGTAAAATGTTTAGAACGCCATTGGGGAATCACATGCAGCGAGTATGTGGTTAACTCACCGGTAAAACTTAGCTAAGTTTGCCGACGTTCACCTAAGGTGTCGCTGGACATACTCACACATATGTCATGGACGAGGGAAGTATCGATGTCCTCACCGAGTAGGAATGCTCCTTTATCTTGGAAAATTAAAGCGTTAAAGTGGTTTAAAAACATGCAATATTGACCGGAGCAGGTAGTACATGCCAACAAATCCGTCTGATGGTGACAAATCATCGCACCGCCTTGCTATCCTTTCACAACAAGAAATAGACGACTTATTTGGCTTACCCAGGTTCACGGAGGAACAGCGAGAGCTGTTCTTCGATTTCAGTACGACTGAACTAAATGTCATTGCAACCAAAACATTCTCTGTCGGTGTCTATCTGGCTTTGGAATTGGGTTACTTCAAAGCGAAACGGCAATTTTTCAACTTTGATCAACCGATGGTTATAGGCGACTTGCAGTATCTGATTGAACGGTATTTTGGTGGACGCAGTGATCCGTTCAAACTACCGTCACGGCCTGTGCGGATTTCCCATCAGAGAACCATTCTGGAGTTGTTGAATTATCGCATTTGTGACAAAGAGGTCAGAGCGGAGCTAGAAAGCAAAGCACAGCGTATTGCCATGCTGTCAACACAGCCGGTTTTCATCTTACGAGAGCTGCTGCATTACATGACCACCCACCGAATTGTGGCACCGCTGTATACGTCACTACAGGATTTCGTCGGCCGCGCGGTCAACCGAGAACGTAGCCGAGTACTGTTGCTACTCAACCAAAATGCTTCGCCTATGGTCATTGACCAACTGGATGCACTCTTAAATGCAGACGAGAGGATGTATCGGATCACCAGCCTGAAAAAGGAGCCTAAAAACTTTAGCTATAAAGAGCTAAAACAAGAAGTCGTCAGAAGGCAATATTTTCAGCCACTGCACGATTTTACAAAGGGCTTTTTGGAGATCGCAGGACTCTCCGCAGAGAGCATTAAATACTACTCGTCTTTGGTGAAGTACTACACCGTTTATAAACTTCGGCGCATGCACAAAGGCTCAGTCAGGTTGTATTTACTTTGTTTTGCTTATCAATGTTTTCGTGAAGTGAACGACAATTTAATTGAGGCGTTTATCTACCTTGTTCATCACTATGAAAAGTTGGCCAAGCATGCGGCTGGCGAGCAAATGAAAAAGGCGATGGAGGACGCCAGTAAAAACTTAAAGGCCGCAGGTGAGTTACTTGCTTTGTTTGTTGATGAATCGATTTCTGCAGACACGCCATTTGAACAAATCCAACAACGCGCATTCACTTTCCTAGAGCGTGAGAATATCCCTGTTGTCGCTGATTATTTGCGAAACATAGAGTTTGACAAGGCGAAAGCCGAATGGGCTTATTACACAACGCTTTCAATGACGATTAAACGTAATTTACGCCACCTGTTTTCCGAATTAGAGTTTGTTGGCCGCGTTGAGGATGCACCGTTGCTCAGCGCAGTGATCATACTGCAGGACTTGTTCCGCAGAGGAAAATCGCTCAGCCAGGTCAACGCAGAGATCTTTCCTACCGATATGATCTCTAAAACACAACAACTCTATCTCTATGAAAAAATAGATGATGATAATGAAAAGCTAGACCTTGATCGCTACGAGTTCATGGTATACCGCCTGCTACGAAATGCACTTGAGTCGGGTGATTTATGTGTGGTGAATAGCAACCAATTCCTACGGTTCGAAGATGACTTGATCAACGACGAGCGCTGGAAAAATAAAGATGAAATTCTCAAAGAAATCGGTGCACCGTTACTGCAGCAGCCAATAGAAGAAACGTTGGCCATGTTTAAAGAAGCGCTGGAGAGCAGGTTTGCAGATGTAAATAAGCGAGTGCTGGATTACACCAATGAACACATAAAACTGCGTGGTAAAGGAGAGAAGCGCAAGTGGTCGCTGGTTTATCCAACAGCTGATACTCCGATTAACAGCCCGTTTTACAGCCATCTACCGAGTATAGGTATTGCAGACTTACTGGCGTTTGTCGGTGCTAGGACGGGATTCTTGAATGAATTTACGCATGTGTTGGAACGTTACGTCAAGTATGACCCGGAACCTCGTAAAATACTTGCGAGTTTGGTGGCCATGGGCACGAATATGGGGCTGGCTAAAATGGCAGAGGTTTCAGGGATAGGGTTTCCATCTCTGGCGTCTGTATCAAAAAGTTTTGTGCGGCCTGAAACTCTGAAAGCTGCTAATGATGCGATTAGTAACGCAATAGCAAAGCTGCCTGTGTTCCATTTATACAACATTCGAGAGGAGTTACATTCCAGTAGCGATGGGCAACGTATTGAAACAAAAATTGACACCTTTAACGCGAGATACTCTCCGAAGTACTTTGGTCTGGATAAAGGCGTAAGCGTCTGTACGCTCATCGCAAACCATGTTCCAATTAATGGCCGGGTCATTGGCACGCATGAGCATGAAAGCCAATTCGTATTTGACCTGCTTTACAACAATACGTCTGATATCAAGCCGACTCGCCATTCGACAGATACCCATGGGACGAACCAGGTTAATTTTTGGATACTACGGGCATTTGGCTATGGTTTTGCACCACGTTACCGTGATTTACACAAAAAGACAGAACGGTTAGTGGGTTTTGAGAACCCAAGCCAGTATCCAGCTGAATTCTTAATTCGACCTATGCGTAAAGTCTCAGAAGATTTAATTATCGAAGAGTGGCCAACGATTTTAAGGATCATGGCGTCACTTGCACAAAAAGAAACGACTCAAGCTACCATTATCCGGAAGTTGAGCAGCTATGTACGACAAAATAGGACTAAGAAAGCATTATGGGAGCTCGACAACATCTGTCGAGCCATTTACATCTTAGACTTTATTGATGACGTGGGTCTGCGCCAAAGTGTGCAAAAGGCATTAAACAGGGGGGAGGCATACCACCGATTCCGGCATGCTGTCGCTTATGTGAATGGTGGACGGTTTAACGTGCAAACAGAAACAGAACAACAAGTCTGGAGCGACTGTTCAAGATTATTAGCCAACGCAATTATTTATTACAACACGATGTTACTGTCTAAAGTGTATGAGCAAAAACAAGCTGCAGGTGATCAAGCGGCAATTGCGAGACTCAAAGATATTTCGCCAGTGGCCTGGCAACACATTAACTTAATTGGCAAGTTTGAGTTTAGTGATACGGTGCCGGTAATTGATATAGATGCTATAGCGTCAAGATATGCAGATCCGAAGTTTTGGAATTCCTCATTTGAGGATCCAACAGACCCTGAATGATGCTTCAGAGTCATGATTTTACATTTTTGGGGGTTGGGCAAAAATAGCCTTGTTCGGGTTCGACTTCAGGTGGTTTGAAAATATTCCGTATTCAATTAGCTGCTATGTTACTGATCAAACAGTTAAAATTGCTGGTGCATCCAAAAGCAGTCTGGAGCCAGAGTTACGGCGGCAAAAAAGTAGATGATCAGCTTTTGGGCAACGTGCTGGCCTTTTGTTTTATCTATTTTGCTACCATAGCTTTTATCGCTATGGCGTTGTCTTTTTGTGAGCTGGATTTAGTCACAGCAGTGACAGGAGCTGCAACAGCTGTGGCGAACGTCGGCCCTGGCCTTGGCAGTATCATTGGCCCTGCCGGTAATTTTTCGACTTTGCCAGATGCGGCTAAATGGTGGCTAAGTTTAGGTATGTTAATGGGGCGGCTGGAAATTTTGACCTTACTCATTTTGTTTACTCCGTCCTACTGGCGGTACTGAGATGGCTAACGCATTTAAACTGCCCTATTTGCCTGAACTGGTTGGTACCTTTCTGCTGCCTTTAGTTATAGTCCTGCTGTGTTTGCCGCTGCGTGACTGGATAAGCCCAACAGATGTCGCCATGCTGCAATTGCTTTGGGTCGCTTGGCAGGCGCAGCAGTATGGCTGGCGCTGGGCAAGTTTAACCACCTTAGTTTCAGTACTTATTCTGAACTGGTGTTTTGTACCGCCCTATTACACTTTTGATGTGCACGACGCCAGTTTCCTGATCAGCTTTGTTGTGATGGTGCTGCTGGGTTTGTTGATAAGCCTTCTGTCTGATCGTTCCAAGCAGCAAGTAAAGCGCCTACGTTATGCCATGTCACAAACCCGCGGCATGTATATGCTCGCCAAAGGTTTAGGCCAAAGGCCAGATTGGCAAAAACAATGCGCCTACACAGCTAAATTACTAAGTCGTCGTTTAGGAACAGCTGTTCAGGTTGTTTCGGGGCCGGAACCAAAAGCAGTGGCCAGTCATGCAGTGCTCGCTGTGGGCACTCCGGCTGCCGCTTGGATTGTGGTTCCACACTCTTTTTTGTCCAGCCACCCTACTTTATTACATACAGCTCAGTCCTTATTGGCACAAAGTTATGCCCGACTTGAATTGAGTGAAAAAGCACAGCAAGACAGGGTTACAGCTCAGCTAGAGCAACAAAAAGCCATGTTGTTACGGTCCTTATCGCACGATTTACGCACGCCTTTAGCCACAATAATGGGGGCCTCCAGTATGTTGGCCGATCCTGAGTTGCAACTGAGTACAGAGCAACGTCAGCAGCAGGCGCAGAATATTTACCAACAAAGCCAGATTTTAAATCAGCATTTTGAAAAAGTACTGGAGCTGAGCAAAGCCCAACTAACCACTCATCAAATTCAGCATAGCGATTTCAGCTCCGACGATTTAGTGGCTGGCGCACTCGCCCGGCGTGGCGATCAAGCAGCAGAACTCAGCACCTATTTGCAGTGCAGCGCTTCAGCGCCTTTAAAGGGCGATCTGGAACTACTTGAAATAGCGCTGGCCAATATGCTGGAAAACGCTTTGCGTCATGGTGCTGCACCTTTTGAATTAAGCATGGGCCAAACTGACTCGCACAGTTTTGTCCGGTTGAGTAACGGCATTAAATCTGCCGCGCCAGCAGCCCGTGATAAAGGCCATGGTTTAGGGCTTAATATTTGTCAGGCGGTCGCTGCTTTGCATCAGGGCAAGTTTGAATTACACACTCAGTCAGAACCAGCAACAGTAACAGCCGCTTTGGAGTGGCCACTATAATGAACACAGTAACCACTGCCACGCCCACTCGTTTATTGGTGCTTGAAGACGACCCTGGGCTACAAAGCTTTTTACAAACCCTGCTGCAAAGCCAGGGTTATCAAAGCATGATCCATGCGGAAGGCCAACAAGGTTTTACACTTTTAAAAGAGCATAGTTTTGATTTAATTTTGCTGGATTTAGGTTTAGCAGATATGGATGGTATTGAGTGGCTGCAGCAACTTCGTAGCTGGTCCGAAGTGCCTGTGATCGTGATTTCTGCCCGAGGTAAAGAGCAAGACAAAGTGCGGGCTTTAGACTCCGGCGCGAATGACTATGTCACCAAGCCTTTTAGTTCAGCCGAGCTTTTAGCGCGGGTTCGGGCCACACTGCGACAACAACAAAAAACCGCCAAACCCTTAGCTTTTGCCGATATCAAGCTGGACCCGGTGCAACGTAGTGTCACCAAAGCCGGTGAACAGGTGCATCTAACCAAAACCGAATACGATATTTTATTGCTGCTGGTGCGTCATTTAGGTTCTGCACTGACACACAATCAAATTTTGCAGCAAGTATGGGGCGAGCATTACCAGGACAGACCCGAATACATTCGTGTGCATATGGCGCAGCTACGGCAGAAACTGGAAGATAATCCTTCAGCGCCACGGCACCTGAAAACCGAGGCTGGGGTTGGGTACAGGCTTTGTGAGTAGCGTACCTCGGAGTAATAGATTCAGGGAAAATGGCTGCAGTGATTAGTTTCGAGTAGTAAGCACAAAAATGCTGACTATTTTGACACGCTGTTTGGTGTGAAATTAGACGGTATGCTCGATCGAAAAGTGGATTCGTCAAACTACGAATATTTAAAAGCCAACGTAGAAGTATATTTGTGCTCTGGCCCCACCCCCTGTTCCTTACGGTACTTACATGAGGAAAGAGAATCCATCGCCGCTCTTTCAAAATAACCTTCAGGGCTAGAATCAATTACTTTCATATTTGAAGGATACCCGTCATCATCTAGGGTGAACTCGACAACTGCCCAGCCTTCAATTTTCTTTATTATTGCTGATACAGGAAACTGAGGTGGCTTTTTACACCCATAAGCTGACACCTCATTTTCAAGCACTGGGGCGACTCGTGCAGTAGTATCTGCTTTAGAAGAACAACCAGATAAAAATAACAAACCAATAATAGGTAAAACTCTCATAAAATCCCTTATTAAATTAAAACCTGCCAGGGGCAAGACTTGCTCCCGTTGGCTCGTTATCTTCTGATTATGTAGCGCCAATTTATTACAAAGTACCTTTTGTATACTGACCTTGCATAATCCCACAGCTGGATTCGATCCCTGCGGCTTCATCAGCCGAACGTTTATAGTAAAAAAATACAGTTTTTGCGGTGTTTGAATTATCACATTTCGCCTGAAACGGCACAGGACAGCTGGATAAATAAGTAATCTTGGCCGCTGGCCCGCCCATAGAGACTACTGCTTGTGACAGCCCTTCGCATTGGGCTTTAAAATCACCAGTCGCCATACCTGCATTTTGTATGCAGTCTTTAATATCCAGCTTTACCCCCATAAAATCCGCATTGGTTTCAAGCAAGCAGGCTTCATTAGCTAAGGCGTAATTGCCCGATAGCAAGAGTGCACAAACTGAGCTTATCAATAGACTTTTTGGCATAGTAAACCTCATCAATGGGAGTGTTGATTAGTGTTCTTTGCATATACCGCTTTGTGCAAGCCGACCTTCAGGAGCTTGCATTACCTGTGCCTAAAACACTACTGATTCAGCTTCTATGAATTTAAGGAAAAAAACCAGAAAATTTAACTGAAAACAGCTCACTACAAATGAAAACCTCAAGGCGCGGCGCAACACTAGATCCGGTTTGTTCAACTTTACTTGCTAATATTGTCATGCCCTTTTTAATTCACTATTGTCCTTGTATAGCTCTAAAAACGTACGGATTTCACTGATTCGTTGGCTCCGTTTCGAATCGTCCACCACTTGATTTCCCGAACACACATTGGTTGTGTACGTGTCTAGGGTGTCATTCACTCGAGTACCAAATAGTAAAAGTTTTTGACCTTTTTGCGGAGAAAACGAACAATTACCAGCAAAGCTCATAAAAGTTGATTTTCCCAACTGACTTGGCTGTTTTCCATATGCAAAATCGTTTTTTAAAACTTCCGAATTTTGAATATAAAAAATTATTGGACCGTAACATGCCTCTCCTATTGTCTCTAAACAGACTTGTTTGCTCTCCAGAACTTGGCCAACAATAACAAAATCAGACGAAACAATTCTCTGGCCAATACTTAATTTACTGCAGCTACAAGCCAGAGCATATGAACAATTGAACAACAAAACACATAGGAAAAATGTTCTCATAATTTATACCACCTTTTTCGACTCTGCCTCGTTCCTGCATAGTGCTTTGAGGACCGAGGGATGCAGGATTTGATGTTACATTGCGCTCCATCAGTCAAAAAAACACAGAAAATGAACTGACGAACTAAAGACATCCCCAAATCGATAACAAGTAACTATCTGTCCACATCTTTAAATCGAGGTGCGGGAAGGCTTGCCCCCTTTGTTTCCAAGCTACGGAGCAATATTCAAAACCTGACCCTGAGGTTTTTTAGGCATCGTTGCCTTCTATGACTATAAATGGTTTAGCGTCCCGCGCAGGACCATTTGGAGCAATAACAGGTCGATAACTAGTAAATTCTGATAATTTGTAGGAAATGTCTAAAACTGATTCATTACTTAATTGCAGTGTTATTTGAAGGCTTTCGTCGCCATTTTTCGGCAGCGTAAGTATGCATGTGAATACGCTACCAATATCGTCTTCTAGATTCTTTGAGATACTGCACCGTTCCTCTGGTGCATTTTTAACAAAGAGTTTAATGGGCGCAATTTTAAATGGTTTTAACTCAGAGTAAGTTCTGAACCTAAAGTATAATTTTTGCTCCGACTTCTCAGAGTCCTTATTATCGCCTAATGGAATGACTGGCAACCCTAAAGGCCCGGCAGCAATTTCGTTATGGCTCACAAGCAATGGATAGATAACTAGAAAACCATTTTCGATTGGATATGAGTAAAGCGGAGGGTTGTAAACTCCACCACAGTGTTCGCCAAAAACACCCAAAGCAACTTGATTTTCTTCGCACCAATCATAAACGTAAGTTCTTTTAAATTTTGGAGAAGCATCAATCTCATAGTTGGTCGTTTTGCTTAGAGTTGAACATCCAGCGCAAAGTAACATGGTCAGCAGTATCACTAGTGATTTCAATTTTAAAACTTCCTCTAGATGCCTAACAATCCATTGTCAAAAACAGTCTGCCTTTAAGTCGAACATCTTTCTGACTTTTTTATCATATTTACCAACACCAAACTAACGCTGATGTACCTCTATTTCAACAGTTTTATATGAAATCACTAAAATTATGACCGACAAAATCTATACGAGCAGTAAGCTTGTTTTGATAGTGAATTTCAGTTTCTAAACCATAAAAAAACCCGACCAAAGCCGGGTTCTTTACATCAAGTAAAACTCCACAAAAGCATTACTTCTGCACTGTCTTCGCTTCTTCCACAGCGGCTAAACACAGCTCTGTGATTTTATGCCATTCTTTGTTTTTAATGGCTTCGTCCGGCACTATCCAGCTGCCGCCTACGCAACGTACGTTAGGTAAAGCTAAGTATTCTTTGAAGTTTTTCTCGTTAATGCCGCCTGTTGGGCAGAAACGTATATCAGAGAATGGGCCGTGAATTGATTTTAAGGTTTTTACGCCGCCCGCTGCTTCTGCCGGGAAAAACTTAAAGTGGGTGTAGCCTACTGCTGTGCCTTCCATCAGTTCAGAAATACTGGCGATACCAGGGATCAGCGGGATAGCGCTGTCTTTACCTGCTTGCAGCAGTTCGCGGGTAGAACCCGGGCTAATCGCAAAACGTGCGCCAGCTGCTATCACTTCTTCCAGCTGTTTAGCTGTAGTGACAGTACCAGCACCTACTATGGCGTCAGGCACTTCAGTGGCCAATAAACGAATCGCATCCAGAGCCACAGGAGTACGTAAAGTCACTTCCAGTACTTTAATGCCGCCAGCCACTAAGGCTTTCGCCATAGGAACAGCGTCAGCTAAATCTTTGATCACAATGACGGGCACCACAGGGCCTTGTGCGAACAAAACGTCAGGTTGTAGTTGCCAATTTTCAAATGCCATAGTGTTAACTCGCCATATGTTGTTTTAAGTAGACTGCACAGCCAGTTAAACCTGGTTGCTCTGCAGTGACGACAAAAGTTGCAATACGGCGGTTGAAGTCTTTAAACCGGCCTTTTGCTTCAAATCGGGTTCTGAATTCGCTTTGATTAATCAGCGACAGTAATTTTGGCGTAATACCACCAGCGACAAAAACGCCGCCAAAAGTGCTTAACGTCAGGGCTAAATCGCCAGCTAAACCACCTAAACTGGCAAAAAACTGCTCGATAACGGCTTTGCATAAAACACAGCTGCCATCTAAAGCTCTGCCGGCAATCTGGGCTGCGTTTAATGGCTCAACCACTTTGTTGTTAAACGCAGCAATGGCCAAATACAAATCTTCTAAGCCCGGGCCTGATAACAAACGTTCAGGGCTGACATGACCGTATTTATTCGCCAGAAAACGTTGAATAAACCATTCCTGTTCGGTTTGAGCAGTAAAGTCAACATGACCGCCCTCGCCTGGTAATGGCAAATAACCTAAGGCGGTAGGAATTAAATGCGCTACGCCTAAACCAGTACCGGCGCCTAACACCGCCATAGGTTTAAATTGATCGGCATGACCTTCACCAATTTGTACCAGCTCGGTTTGTTTTAGCGCAGGTAAGCTCATGGCTACAGCGGTAAAGTCGTTCAGCACGATAAACTCAGCTAAATCCAAATCGGCTTTCATACCACTGACAGAGAACTGCCAATGGAAGTTGGTCATTTTTACAAAATCGCCGGTCACAGGACAAGCAATGGCCAAAGCCACATGACGGATAGCGGTCAACCCCTGCTCGACACGGTAAAACTGCAGCGCATCGGCCAAAGTATCAAAATCAGCGCATGGGTACACAGCCACTTTATCTAAATGCAGGCTGTCTAAATCAACACGGCTAAAACGTGCGTTAGTGCCGCCAATATCAGCAACAATAGCGAACTGAATATCAGCCATGGTACTGCTCCTCTGTGTTGAACAGACTGCAGGCACCTTGTTCAGCACCAGAGATCACAGTACGCATACCACCAAACATTTCACGGCCCATACCCCAGTGACTGTCGGTCATATCGCGGGTGGCTACTTCACGTTTCGCCAGTTCTTCATCAGAAACCATCACTTTCAATACACCGTTAATACCATCGACCAGCATCATATCGCCGGTCTGAATCTTGGCGATCACACCACCGTCAACCGCTTCTGGGGTGACGTGGATAGCTGCTGGCACCTTACCTGAAGCACCAGACATACGACCGTCTGTCACTAAAGCCACATGGAAACCACGGTCTTGCAATACACCCAAAGGCGGCGTCAGTTTATGCAGCTCTGGCATACCACAGGCGCGCGGGCCCTGGAAACGCACTACCACTACACAATCTTTATTCAAATCACCGGCTTTAAAAGCGGCATCTAATTCGTGCTGGCTAGAGAACACAACGGCTGGCGCCTGTACGACTTCAGTACCTTCACGCAATGCTGAGGTTTTAATCACACCACGGCCAACGTTGCCAGATAACACCTGCAAACCACCGTGATCTTTAAACGGTTTGGCCGCATCAGCCAATACTGTTAAATCAGACGACTCAGTCGGGCCATCTACCCACACCAATTTGCCATCCTGAATAACAGGAGTTTGGGTATAACGGCGTAAGCCAGGACCAGCTACTGTATTTACATCTTCATGCAGCAAGCCGTTGTCTAATAAAGTACGGATTAAATACGCCATACCACCAGCCTGTTGGAAGTGGTTAATATCGGCCTGGCCGTTAGGGTAAATCTTGGTCACTAAAGGAGTGGCATGCGAAAGCTCTGCAAAGTCATCCCAGTTCACAATAAAACCAGCAGAACGGGCTACAGCTATTAAGTGCATGGTGTGGTTGGTAGAACCACCAGTCGCCAGTAAACCAACAATACCGTTCACTACAGCTTTTACATCAACGATCTGTGCGATAGGTAGATAGTCAGTGCCTAAGTCAGTTAAACGAGTGACCTGACGGGCAGCCGCTTTGGTTAATTCATCACGCAGCGCTGTGCCTGGATTCACAAAAGAAGAACCTGGCAAATGTAAGCCCATGACTTCAACCACAAGCTGGTTCGAGTTTGCTGTGCCGTAGAAAGTACAAGTACCAGCACTGTGGTACGACGCAGATTCAGAATCTAATAATTCGTCATGGCCTACTTTGCCTTCAGCATACAGTTGACGAACACGGGCTTTTTCTTTGTTTGGAATACCGGATGGCATTGGGCCTGCTGGCACAAATACAAAAGGCAGATGACCAAAACTTAAAGCAGCCATCAATAAACCCGGTACTATCTTGTCACAAATACCCAGCATCATGCCGCCGTCAAACATATTGTGCGACAGACCAACAGCTGCTGACATGGCGATAATGTCACGGCTTAATAAACTCAATTCCATGCCTGGTTGACCCTGAGTCACACCATCACACATGGCCGGCACACCACCAGCAAACTGAGCCACACTGCCCACTTCAGCTACAGCGGCTTTAATAATTGCCGGATAAGCTTCATAAGGCTGATGCGCAGAAAGCATATCGTTATAAGAAGAAATAATGCCGATGTTCGCTTTAGTTAAGCTGCGTAAATCAGTTTTTTCCTGAGTAGAACAAGCTGCAAAACCATGAGCCAGATTGCCACAGGCCAAAGCTCCGCGGTGCGGCCCCTTGGCACGGGCCTGTTCCATCCGCTGCAGATAAAGCGCACGGCTTTTTTCACTGCGTGCCGCTATTCTGTCTGTGACCTGTTGTATAACCGGATTCATGTTAACCTCGTCTTGTCGATTAGTTAGCTGTGAACATCACATGCACAGGGACCTGCTGCTGTTGCAAAAAAGCCCGTACAGGCATTTGCAAAGGGTCCTGACCTGCCATGGCCTGTTCCAGAACGGTTAGCTTCTTGGGGCCAACCAAATGTAAATAAATCACAGCGCTATTGAGTAAACGTGTTTTGCTTAAACTCAAACGCTGGTAAGGCGCAGTAGCTGGAGTTACTGCCAAAGCAACTGGTGCATCGGCAGCTAAACCCGCTTGAATTTCTTTACTGCATGGAAATAAAGACGCCGTATGACCATCTTCACCCATGCCTAAAATCAGCACATCAAATAGGGGCAGTTCAGCGACACGAGCAGCTACTGTGGCAGCGCCTTTATAGGCGTCGTCTGGTGATGCACTGTCAAATAAACTGATAAAACGTGCTGTAGCCGCTTTGCCTTGCAACAAGTTGGCCTTCACCAAACCTTCATTGCTGTCGGCATGAGTCTCTGGCAACCAGCGATCATCCGCCAAGGTGATAGTCACGCGTGACCAATCCAAGTCAGTTTCTGACAGAGTTTTAAATAAAGGCAAAGGGGTTTTACCACCAGACACCACTAAAGTAGCAGCGCCCTTTTCTGCGATAGCAGTAGCCAAACGACTGCTGATTTCACTGGCAAATTGCTGGTTTAATGCGGCACTTGAATCAAAAGTATGAAGCTGCATTGTTATTCGTCCCAGTTTCTGTCTTCACGCGCCAATAACGAAATGGCGGAGACAGGGCCCCAGGTACCAGCCTGATAAGGTTTTGGTGGCTCGTTCGTGACTTTCCATGCATCCAGAATACCGTCGACCCATTTCCAGGCTTGTTCAACTTCATCACGACGCACAAACAGATACTGATTGCCTAACATGGCTTCAAGTAATAAACGCTCATAGGCGTCAGCGATACGCTGCGACTTAAAGGTTTCGTCGAAACTTAAGTCCAGTTTGGTTTGTTGCAGCTGCATGGTTTCGCCCAGACCAGGAATTTTGTTCATGATCTGAATTTCTACGCCTTCGTCTGGTTGCAAACGGATGATCAGCTTGTTGGCTGGTAACTGTTTATAGGTTTCAAAGAAAATATTGTGTGGCTGTGGCTTAAAGCAAATGACTAATTCGCTCATTTTTTTCGGCATACGTTTGCCCGTTCTTAAATAGAACGGCACGCCGGCCCAACGCCAGTTGTCGATATCGACTTTAATAGCAACAAAAGTTTCGGTTTTGCTGTTTGGACGCGCATCTTCTTCATCCAGGTAACCAGGCACCGGAGTACCAGCGACGTAACCGCCCGCGTATTGACCCCGTACAGTTTTTTCCTGCACGTTCGATACATTAATAGGACGCAGCGCTTTTAATACTTTTAACTTTTCATCACGAATACTGTCGGCATCCAGACGAGCTGGTGGTTCCATCGCAATCAGCGACAACACCTGTAATAAGTGGTTCTGTACCATGTCACGCATTTGACCAGCGTCATCGTAGTAACCCCAGCGCCCTTCTACGCCCACTTCTTCGGCCACAGTAATTTGCACATGGTCAATGGCATTGTGATCCCAGTTAGCAGCAAAAATGGAGTTGGCGAAACGCAAAGCTAACAGGTTCAGTACTGTCTCTTTACCTAAGTAGTGGTCGATACGGTAGATTTGGCACTCACCAAAGTACCTGGCGACTTCATCGTTGATCACTTTAGAAGAGGCTAAATCGTGACCAATAGGTTTTTCCAGTACCACACGGGCCGGCTCAGCCGACAAACCCGCGATAGACAATCCTTTACAGATATTGCCAAACAAAGAAGGAGCAGTAGCGAAGTAGCTGACCGGAATACGTTTTTTCGGATCAGTCACGTTCTTTAAAGCTTTGTAAGCATCTTCTTTCGTTAAATCCACCTGAACATATTGCAGTTTGGCTTTTAAGCGCGCTAATACTTCAGCATCCAGCGGCTCTTTAATAAATTTTTGTAAGTTGGTTTCAACCACCTCTTTATAGCCATCCAATGTCAATTCGTCACGGGCAACGCCAATGACCTGGCTGTCGGAATGCAACAGACCGGATTTTTCCAATTGATATAAGGCTGGCAATAGTTTGCGGCGAGCAAGGTCGCCCTTGGTACCAAAGAGAATCAGATCACAGGCTTTGTTTTGTGGTGCTGTTGTTGTCATGAATGACCCTTGATTAGATGTAATTTTACAACACTTGACCGCATACTAGCCGAGCAAAAGCCAGATGTAAACCAGATAAGTTGTAATTAAATTACAGAGACGCTAAAGTTTTGACTATTCTCATATATTAAGGCAGCCTAGGCAATGAATCAGCTGCTTTGTCGTAACTTTATCACTATTTTGCAGTGGCACCAGGTTGTATAACAAAGCGAGTTACAACATTTTGCACTGTGTTGTTCAGTGTTTCTCAGTCAGGACTATCCGATGAATGTGTTGGAAAAAATAATTAATAGCGTCAACAGCTTCAGTAAATCAGAGCGCAAAGTCGCCGACGTGATCCTGGCCAATCCGCAAACCACTATACACAGTAGTATAGCGGCTCTCGCCAAAATGGCCGATGTCAGCGAACCTACAGTCAACAGGTTCTGCCGCCGTCTGGACACCAAAGGTTTTCCGGATTTTAAATTGCATCTGGCACAGAGTCTGGCCAACGGCACTCCTTATGTAAACCGTCATGTCGAAGAAGATGACGGCCCTGAGGCCTACACTGCCAAAATTTTTGAATCCACTATGGCGGCTTTAGATGCAGCGCGCCAAAACGTTGATATTCTTACTATTAATCGCGCTGTGGATGTACTGACTCAGGCGAAAAAAATCTCTTTTTTTGGTTTAGGTGCTTCAGCTTCTGTAGCTCATGATGCCCAAAACAAGTTTTTCCGCTTTAACGTCCCTGTCGTCTGTTTTGACGATATTGTCATGCAGCGTATGAGTGCTATTAATAGTGCGGAAGGCGATGTGGTGGTCTGTATCAGTCACACAGGCCGTACAAAAAACCTCTGTGATATAGCCGCCATTGCTCGTGAAAACGATGCTACAGTCATTGGTATTACTGCGTACGACAGCCCATTAGCCAAAGAATGTACCCTGGTGTTATCACTGGACGTACCTGAAGATACCGATATGTATATGCCAATGGCGTCCCGCGTGGCGCAGCTGGTACTGATTGATATTCTGGCGACTGGTTTTACCTTACGTCGCGGCACCAAGTTCCGCGAAAACCTGAAAAAGGTCAAAGACAGCTTACGTGGCTCACGTTTTGATAAGAAAGACTTTCAAAACTAATGACGACATTTGTAATACGCAGGGGCTTTCTGTAAGAAGCCCCTCTTTTTTTAGCTATTTTCCGCCTTAACAGGTCGGACATGCGACGAAAGCTGTAAGTTTTATTCAAACTGCGGCTATATTCTGTAATAAAATTACATTACACTTAAAGTGACCCATCCATAGATAAGCTTTTAGGAGCTCTTGATGCCCAGAAGAACTAAAATAGTCGCCACCCTTGGACCTGCAACGAATTCACAAGCCATTATTGAAAAACTGATCCTGGCCGGCGCCAGCGTATTTCGGTTTAACTTTTCTCATGGCAGCGCCGAAGATCATAAACAACGAGCTGAAATGGTGCGAGCTGCAGCGGCCAAAACCGGCGCTCATGTCGCTATTCTGGGTGATTTACAAGGCCCGAAAATCCGCGTATCTACCTTTAAAAACGGTTCTGTCATTTTAGAAGAAGACCAACACTTTGTATTAGACGCTGATTTGCCAAAAGGCGAAGGCGATGAAACTCAGGTTGGTATCGACTATAAAGAATTGCCCGCTGACGTGCAGCCAGGTGATGTGCTGTTGTTAGACGACGGCCGTATCCAGATGGTCGTTGAGCACGTTGTAGGTCAACGTATTCATACCAAAGTGTCTGTGGCTGGAAAACTCAGCAACAACAAAGGTATTAACCGTTTAGGTGGTGGCTTGTCAGCCCCTGCCCTGACTGAAAAAGATAAAACAGATATCTCCTTAGCTGCTTATATAGATGTGGATTATCTGGCGGTATCTTTCCCGCGTTGTGGTGATGATTTACGTGTTGCCCGTGAACTGGCTCGAGCTGCAGGTTCTGAAGCTTTGATCGTCTCTAAAGTTGAACGTGCTGAAGCTGTGGCTGATGACGAGACTCTGGATGACATCATTCGCGCATCAGATGCGGTAATGGTTGCCCGTGGTGATTTAGGTGTCGAAATTGGCGATGCTGAATTAGTAGGCCAGCAAAAACGTATTATTGCCCGCTCACGTCAGTTAAACCGCGTGGTGATCACTGCGACTCAGATGATGGAGTCGATGATTGAAAGCCCAATGCCAACCCGTGCTGAAGTCATGGACGTGGCCAACGCTGTGCTTGATGGTACAGATGCGGTGATGTTATCCGGTGAAACTGCCGCTGGTAAATACCCTATTGAAACCGTAAAAGCCATGGCCCGTGTGTGTGATGGTGCCGAGAAGCACCCACGAGTGCAAAGCTCTAAACATCGCATGGACATCTCCTTTACTGAAATCAGCGAAACTATCGCTTTATCCGCTATGTATGCAGCGAACCACTTAACTGGGATTAAAGCCATTATCTCGTTAACTGAATCAGGCTACACTGCCAAGCTGATGTCACGTATTACCTCGTCTCAGCCAATTTATGCTTTATCACGTCACCAGAAGACCTTAAATAAAATGGCTCTGTACCGTGGCGTGTATCCGGTGTTTTTTGATAGCACTCAAACTCCGGGTCAACAAAAAGTATCAGCTGCAGCTATTGAAGCAGTGCAAGAAATTGCCCACTTAAAAAGTGGTGATTTAGTGATACTGACCTACGGCGATATGATGGAAACTGTTGGCGCATCAAACACTTGTAAGATAGTTCAAATCAACTAATTAATTTGGGGTCAGATCACATTGTTAACAGATTTAGGTTAACTGTTAACAATGTGATCTGGCCCCATTTTTATAGTCTGCTTTTTAACATAGGCGCTAACGCTGTCAGCATTGAGCCCATCACCACCAACACTGCGCCAACCCAAGCCCAGATATTCAGTGACTCGCTGGGAAACTGCGGATAGAAATAAGCCAGTAACTGAGCAAAACCTATAGTCAGTAAAGGCGTAATGGCCAGCACAGCGCTGACATTTGCGGCTTGCCAGTGTTGTAAGGCTTCTGCAAAGGCGCCATAAGCCACAATAGTATTCAGACAACAAAACATCACTATGCCCCATTGCCAGGCTGACAATTCCAGTACGGGCGCCAATTCCGCTGCAGGCAGAAAACACAAAGCTCCTGCCATATAAATCAGCCACATAATTTGTTGAGAGTTAAAGCTCATCAACAGCTGCTTTTGCGCTAAGGCATAACAAGCCCAGGCCACTGCAGCTACGATCACCAGCAGCACACCAAAACCTTCAGAGCCAAACTGCGTCAGCAATAAGGCTAATCTGTCGTTAAAAAACAACAATAAACCAAACACCAACAGCCAGGCGCCGATTTTTTGCCACAGCAATAATCGTTCTTTAAATAAATAGACTGCTCCTAACATCATCAAAAATGGCGCCAGCTGGATCACCACCTGAGCTGTTTCTGCCGTTAGCAAAAACAAACCATTCAGATACAAAATGTAGTTCAGCAATAAACCTGCAATAGCTATCAGGATCAGCAGCTTCTTTCTTTTGCTTAAATCACGCAGCGATGGAATTTTTTTACGGGCAAGCAACACCAGTCCAACCAGCACAGCAGCCACCACAAAACGGATCCAGGTGATGGTTGCCGCCGACATCGAACTTAATAACCACTTCAGCGCTATAGGTAACAAGCCCCATAAAACAGCTGTTAATAACGCTAAACTAAACCCCAGACCTACACGGCCAGACGACTGATGCATACCCTCTCCTTTCTAAGTCTGTCATTATCCGCCAGAAGCTGTACTCTTGTCTGTGAACAGCGACCTGAACCAGAGAAAATAAGCCCAAATGTTTAAAAGTCTTGCCCCAGATCAATACGATAGCGCCCGACTGGATTAGGATAAAAACCATCTAATGTACAAGGACAACAGAATGAAACGAATTGGAGTCTTAACCTCTGGTGGCGATGCACCAGGCATGAATGCCTGTTTACGCGCTGTGGTGCTGACAGCACATGCTAATGAGCTGGAGGTCATTGGCTTCCAGCGCGGTTTTAATGGTGTTGTGGAGCAGCAATATCAAACCTTATCGCCTTACCATGTCAGTGGCATTATTCAAAATGGCGGCACTATTCTAAAAAGTGCACGCTGTGCCGCTATGCAAACCGAAGAAGGTTTACAACAAGCTGCCCAAAACCTGCATGATCTGGAACTGGACGCCTTGCTGGTAATAGGCGGTGATGGCAGTTTTCGCGGCACTGTGGCGCTGGCTGAATATTACAAAGGCCAACTGATTGGAGTACCAGGCACCATAGACAATGATGTGGATGGCTCAGATTTCAGTATAGGTTTTGCTACGGCGCTTGATACAGCGCTTGATGCCATAGATAAAGTCCGTGATACAGCTGACGCCTTTGAGCGGATTTTTTTAGTCGAAGTGATGGGCCGCCATACTGGCTATCTGGCTGTTGCTGCCGGCATAGCCGCCGGTGCTGAACAAATTATTTGCCCTGAACTGGCGAGTGAATGCAACCTCGATAAAATTGCAGAACATGTAGAACAAGCCCGCAAGCATCGTGGCAATTGCAGCTATATTATTGTGATTGCTGAAACCATGTACCCAGGCGGTGCATCGGCTCTGGCCGCCGATCTGGAACAACGCGGTATTGAATGCCGGGCTTCGATTTTAGGCCATATTCAGCGTGGCGGTCGCCCCATTGGTGCTGATCGTATTCTTGCCACTAAACTGGGGGCTTATGCGGTCGAGCAGTTGTTGCAAGGAGCTCATATGATGATGGCAGGTGAAATTAACGGTCAGGCTGGTTTGTATCCTCTGGTATTAACTGGCGATAAGAAAAAACAGGTCGACAGTTATTTGTTAGGCTGGCAACAGCAAGTTGCTCAGTATTAGAGTGAAGCACTGCAAACAAAAAAACCTCCATCAGGAGGTCTTTTTATCAATAAACAACTTAAGAATTAAACACCATTTTGACACGGTCTTTATAGCTACGGCTTACTTTTACCGCCTGACCATTGGTCAGCATCAACTGATGTTCACCATTAGCCAACATTTGCAACTTGGCAATGGTGTTCACATTGACGATAGCGCTGCGGTGCACCCGGACAAATAACTTAGGATCCAGCTCCTGCTCCAGCTCTTTCATGGTACGGCGCAAAATATGGGTCTGACCATCACGGGTATGGATACACATGTAATCACCGGCAGCATCCACCCAATCAATGGCGCTGACTGGCACGCGGGTAATTTCGCCACTGTCTTTGATACTAATGGCTTCAGGGAAACGCTCATTCATTACAGGCTGAGACTGATCCAGACGTTGTAAAATCTGATCGGTTTTTTCACCTGTTAACTGCGCCACCACAGCTGCCAGTTGACCTTTATGACGCTGGTTATCTTTAGCTTCAAAGTTTTTCGTCAGTTTAGCCACAGCTGCGGCTAAACGTTCTTTTTCCACAGGTTTAAGTACATAATCCAGCGCCTGAACTTCAAAGGCATTTAGAGCATAATGATCGTAGGCCGTAACAAACACTACATAAGGCAAATCAATCTGCAGCTGTTGTAGTTGTTTTAACACACCAAAACCATCCAGCCCAGGCATTTCGACATCTAAAAACACCGCATCAGGCTGATGCTCGCGGATAGCGGCCACAGCTTCTTCACCGTTGCTGCACTCTGCGACAATAGTCAGTTCAGGAAAGTCAGCTAAACGCACCAGCATACCGCGGCGGGCTAACGGTTCATCGTCGACCACTATGACCTTAAGCATTTGTTTCATCTGTACTCTCTGTTTCAAATGGTATTCTGATATTTACTTTCAAACCCCGTGGATGGTTGTGTGTTAAGACCAAAGAAAAATTACGATCGTACAATGCCGCTAATCGCTCTTTGGTATTGACCAAACCTACTCCGCCAGATTCCCCTTTTGGCAGACCATCGGAAATCACCATTCCAGGCCCGTCATCTGCCACTTCCATCAGTAAATCGTGTCCAAATTTTTGCGCTGTGATCATGATCTTGCCACCACTGGTTTGGCTCGCTACCGCATATTTAATAGCGTTTTCAACCAAAGGCTGCAAAATCAGACTAGGTACTAATGCCTGATCAGCGGCTTCGTCTATGTCATAGATAATAGTCAGACGTTCTGAAAACCGGACTTTTTCTATTTCCAGATACAGATTAGCGGCATACAATTCCTGTTGCAGCGGCACTTTTTTAATAGGGTCTTTGTAAAGCGAATAACGTAAGAAGTCGCTCAATCTGACTAACATCTTATTCGCTGTATCGGATTCCTTTAATAAGACCAAAGTCGATATAGCGTTTAAGGTGTTAAACAAAAAGTGTGGATTGAGCTGATAACGCAGCATTTTCAACTGAGCTTCATGGGCTTTATTACTGGCTGTCAGCGACTTTTGTTTTTCCTGTTGCAGCGTCTGGTAATACTTAATACCAAAATACAAACCACTCCAGCTTAGCAGTACATAAAAGCCGACTGTGGTTTGACGAAAGTATTGAGTCCAGCTGTCGGGTTTAAAACCGTGCCGGTAAATTTCCCAGTAATTAAAGTTACGAAACACAGTCCATACTGCAGCAATAAGAATAGCCACCGCCAGCACGCTGAGCAGCATTTTCCAGGGTTCCCAATGCCAGACTCTCTGGAAAGCATAACGCAGCGGAATGGTCAGTAACCAACCGGCATAAGCGTCCAGTGCCACTACTATCCAGTAGGCGCTGCGCATTTCCTGAAACAAGGAACCTAAATAACTAATGAGTGCAAAACCCACCCAACCCAGGGTGTGCAGCAGCCAAAACAGGCGATGACGATCTTCAAAAAATTTTTGCAAAATGATTACAACTCGATCTGCTCTTACCTCTATTGTATCTCAGCAACCGGAGCTTGGTGAGCTTTAGTCAGTAGATTGAACTCGGGTAGCTCTCCATTAGTCGCAATACCCTTAGTACTTGAAGCTAATAGTTGATCTTTAGTTTTTTCAGGATAAAGCCCATTAGCCATGCAGGACCAATCAATAAAAACTGTAAATCCTGAAAAAACGATGGCTTTTTCCCTTCAATTTTATGGCCAATAAACTGAAACACCCACATCACCACAAATAACAGCAAGGATACTAACCATATATCCAGACTGAAGTTTTGCTCATACACGCGAATAAGCATCACCACCAAAGCGGTAAATACAGTCATACCTACGCCAATAGCAAAAGACAAGCTGAAATAAAACGCCAGCGCCGGCATAGCAAGCAATAAAGGCCAGGTGATCTGTTGTTCTGCAAACAGGCTAAAAGGCATTGGGATTTGCCATAGCAGGCCAAACACTGTGAAATAAATCATGGGCACTGCAAACCAATGGATCAATTTATTGGTTGGGTTTTGATGGCTGACGCCGTATTCGGCAAACCACTGGTGGATAGTTTTCATGTTTTATCTGGCTCAGCGTCAGTACAGGATAACCCCACTCTACTGCTGAGCCAGCAAAAGCTCAAGATCAGCCTAATACAGGAACAGGTTTCCGATCTGGTCCTAAAGCGACAAAAGTAAAGTTACCCGATATAGCCTTGTGTTGATCGTCATCAAACATAGTTTCAACAAAAATATCCACGTTCACTTTAATACTGGTGCGGCCTACATGTTCAATGCGGGCAACCAGTTCGATAATAGAACCCGCCGGAATAGACTCTTTAAAATCCACCCGATCAGAACACACAGTGACAAGAGGTTTACGACAAAAACGGGTCGCAGCAATAAAAGCGGCTTCATCCATCCAGGCTAAAGCTTCTCCACCAAACAAGGTATTGTGATGATTAGTCCGGCCAGGAAATACCGTTTTTGTGACCCGGGTCACAGCGTATTCAATACGTTTAGCAAGTAAAGCTTCGTCAGTCATATGGATCTCCGGCATAAAATTAAGGCGCGAATTTTAGAAGTTTCCCCGGCAATTGCAAGACAATGACCGGGTTTTAGCAGACAAAAATGGTTTAGCGCGCCACCATAGCTCCTAAAGCTTTGCCGCCTACCAGATGCATATGGATATGATAGACTTCCTGGCCACCGTGCTGGTTGCAGTTCATGATCAAACGGTAACCGTTTTCAGCGATGCCGGCGTCTGCAGCCAGTTTGCGTGCCACAGTAAATAAACGGCCCAAAGCCAGCTCGTGTTCAGACTCTACATCGTTTACTGTAGGAATTAATACATTAGGGACAATCAGGATATGAGTAGGCGCCCGTGGATTAATATCACGGAAAGCCGTGACTAAGTCGTCCTGGTATAAAATGTCGGCCGGAATTTCACGGCGAATGATTTTGCTGAAAATTGTTTCTTGAGCCATCAGAAGATCCTTATAAAATAATGCACACATCACTTTCGGGAGTATAGGGTATGACGCTATTGGCTTACCAGCTTAGTATTACTGACATTACCGCACATCTGGTTGCAGTTGAACTTCGTTTTACGCCACAAAGCAGTGACAGTATTCAGTTAAGTCTGCCTGCCTGGATCCCGGGCAGCTATATGGTGCGTGATTTTGCCAAACATCTGCATTCTATTGAAGCTTTTGATGACGCTGGCGCTTTAACTTTGCTGCAACTGGATAAACAAAGCTGGCAACTGAATCACAATCAGCAGGCGCTGACGGTGCGTTATAAAGTGTATGCTTTTGATTTATCGGTGCGTGGCTGCTATCTGGACGATCAACTGGCTATTTTAAATCCGGCCGCTTTATGTCTTGAAGTCAAAGGTATGGAATCTTCGCCTGTGACTTTAAATGTAGTTGCACCCGAATTTTTAGACTGGCAGGTGGCTACAGGTTTAACCAGATCAAGCGCTACCCGCCCCTTACAATGTGGTTTGTATCATGCCGATAACTATCAGCAACTGATTGATACACCTTTGATGTTGGGCAAACTGGAGATTGCCGAATTTGATGTCTGTGGTGTGCCCCATTATCTGGTGCTGGCAGGTCATGAGCTGGTTGACCTGGAACGTTTTAAAGCAGAGCTGCAACGCATCTGTCATCAGCAGCAACAGGTATTTGGCGGGCTACCAGTCGATTTAAATCAATACTGGTTTTTGTGTTGGGTAACAGATGCTGGTTATGGCGGGCTGGAACATCATAATTCCACCTTATTACTCTTGACGCATCAAGACTTACCTAACCCGGAGCGACCGGATGAAAGCACAGCCGACTATCAGAATTTACTCGGCCTTTGCAGTCACGAGTATTTTCATACCTGGTGGGTAAAACGAGCTAAACCCAGCTTATTTTTTCCTTACCAGCTGCAGTCTGAACAATACACCAGTCAGCTCTGGTTATACGAAGGCTTTACCTCTTACTACGATGATTTGGCGTTAGTACGATGTGGTTTGCTGACACAGGATCAATATTTTACTGCACTGGAAAAAACCATCAACAGAGTGCAGATTAGCCCTTCGGAACAAGTGCAATCTGTAGCCGACAGCAGCTTTAACGCCTGGACTAAATACTACAAACAAGATGAAAATGCCGTAAATGCCGTGGTCAGCTATTACACTAAAGGCAGCTTAATTGCCTTGTGTCTGGATGCGTTATTGCGCAGCAAGGGCAAGACGCTCGATGCCCTGATGCAATTGGCCTGGTGCAGTTATGGTGAACCAGCTCTGGGCAGTTCTGAACAACAATTTATCCAACTCTGTTCAGACTATGCAGGTAAAGAAACAGCCACCCAACTATACAGCTGGGTACATGGCACTTCAGCGTTACCTCTGGCAGAACTATTGCCGCATCTTGGCTTAAATACAGCCAAACGCCAGCAAGAACGCAGCAAAGACCTGTCAGGCAGCAAAGCTCCTGCTTATCCGGTACGGGCTTTTGGCGCGGCTTTCAGTGCTGCTTCGGAAGGTTTGAAGATAACCAACGTGCCACTAGGTTCTGTCGCCTATAAAGCAGGTTTAATGGCACAGGATCAGCTGATTGCCATCAATGCAGTGAAAGCTACAGAACAAAACTTCTGGCGGCAGCTCAACCAAAGTAAGATTGGCAACGTATTGACCCTGCATGTATTTCGTAAACAACGTCTGGTGCAACTGTCGATGCCGGTAGAACTTGCTCTTGAGACTTTGACTTATTTACAGCTTGTTGATCAGCAAAAGGCCGCGGCATGGCTTGGAAAATCACAGGAATAATATGGATTCGTTGTCACAAATTGCCTTGGGTGCAGCCGTAAGCGTCGCGGCTTTTCACAAACCTATACGCAATAAACAAATAAAGCTTTGGCAAGCGGCTGCTGCAGGCGCTGTATTTGGCACCCTGCCCGATCTGGATGTGTTGATTTCACATGGCGATCCAATCAGCGATATGACCTTGCACCGCACTGAAAGCCATTCGTTGTTTTATCTAAGTTTAGTGTCGCCGCTTTTTGCATGGCTGTGGGTGAAATTACTAAGAATCCCAGCACTGTTTAAACAGAGTCTGCTGGCAATATGGCTGGTGCTGTTGACTCATCCGCTGCTGGATACCCTGACCATCTACGGCACACAGCTGGCTTTGCCTTTTAGCGATTATCCTTTTGGTACCGGCAGTGTTTTTGTCATCGACCCTTTGTACACCCTGCCGCTATTGATTGGCACCGGCATAGCGCTTTTTAACAAAAAGCTAAGCTGGAACAGCGTTGGGTTAGCATTGAGTAGTGCCTATTTGCTGTTTGGTTTAGTGGCGCAGCAATGGGCCTACACAAAAGTAGAACAACAATTGGCTGATTTTGATCAGAAAACGGATAAGTTGTTAGTCACAGCGACGCCATTTAATACCTTGTTATGGCGGGCTGTAGTGATCAGAAATGGCGAGTATCTGGAAGGTTATTATTCGTTATTGGATGGTTCTACACCCATGCAGTGGCGCAGTTTCACGCGGGATAAGACCTTGATTGAACAGTGGAAAGAAAATCCTGCTGTGGCGCGTTTAGCCTGGTTTAGTCATGGTTTTTATCAGCTGGAACAAAAAGGCAATGAAGTGCTGCTGACGGATCTTCGGATGGGCATGGCGCCTTATTACAGCTTTAGTTTTGTAGTCGCAGATGGTGCAGAAGCCAAGCCACCAGTGCAGCTCGAATTCCCAAGCGATAATGCCGCAAGCTTTGCCTGGTTGTATCAACGGGCTTTGGCTAAAACTCAATTGCCGCTATCGGATCTTGCCCAATAAAATTCGGGTCAGAGTAAAATTAAACAACAGCTTTTAATTTTACTCTGACCCGAATTACTGAAATTACTTAGGCGAAAGCTATAGCGCCTTTACCCACCCCTTCAAAGGCAACCACTTTCACGGCACTGAGCTGATGCAAATCTTTCACTGTGGCCGCAATATAATCAGCTAAACACTCTACTGTGGTATCACAAGGCACTACTTCACAGGTTGTTGCTGGCAAAGAGATTTCAAAATAGCCCTGAGCTGAGCTATAGGCAAAATTAAGCGCCCCGGCTTCGGCTTTCAGATAACGTAAAGCGGATGCTTCAATCTGATCTTCAGCTGTTGCCAGATAAATATCCTCCCAACGTTCACTCCAGTATTTGCCTAATTTAGGCGACAACATACCGTTATCAAAAATCTGAATAGTAGAACGGTGGCCATGGGCTATCCGCTGACAGTTGCCGTCATGTTTTTTCAGGCCATGAGTGTAATGGTAAGAAAAACCGCTGACCTGCTCAGTGCGCAGCTGCAACACCAGTTTGGCCACATTATCAGGCAACAGCGGTTTTATTTGTTCGGTTAAAAATTCGGTGACAGAGGCCATATCAATTTTTTCAGCCTGAATAACTGCAAAAGCTTCAGCTGGGGATGCAATTTGCAACAGCCCTTTCGCAGAGCTGAATAACACTTGCTCCACTTCACCGCTGAGCAGCTGTGTGGCCGAACTTAAAGCCGGGATAGCCAGCTTGTGGTCAACCAACTGATCGATGGCTTTTTTAATGACTTTTTTTACCAGACCAAAATCAAACACCATTGAGGTTTGATCCAAATCTCCATGCAACTCCACATCAACAATGTAACTTTCGCCAAGCAAACCCCGTTGCTGACAAAGGTAAGAAAAATCGATGACGGTTAAGTCGCGGACAAATAAAATCATAAAAAACTTCCGGATAGCGCTGAAACAGCAAAAAGTGGCGGCATTATAAAGCAATACGCAGCGCGCGTTAAGTTAGCCTTATTTTTTATGTTCCGTCAGCCAGCCATTCAGTAAACCAATTTGTCCAAGCTTATGTGCTGCATACATTAAACGAATAGCGTTGCTGAGTAACACGCTGTCACTCCATTCCGTTTTTTGTTGAATTTCATGATAACAAGCCAAAGCTTCAGGCGTTAAGTAACCGCGCAGCTCCTTTTTTCCGGAGCCTTTTTGCCTTTCTCTATAGCGCTGCTGTTTTTCAGCATTAGAAATTCGTTTTTTTTCTGGTTCCGTCATAATGCTTCTATCTTATGCTGTTAAATTAGTGAAAGAGGGTCAGCTTGACTAATCGGACTTGTTTAGCTTACAAGTGTTCGCTAAAGTGGCCCAGCCTTGATGATGGATCTAACATACATGACTAAGAATAGCTTTACAAAACAAGATTTAGTGGCCTGTGGCCGTGGGGAATTATTTGGTGATGGTAACAGTCAGTTGCCTATCGACAATATGCTGATGATTGACCGTGTTGTACACATTTCGGAAGAAGGTGGTAAATATGGCAAAGGGGAAATCATCGCTGAATTTGATATTAATCCTGAACTGTGGTTTTTCGCCTGCCACTTCCAGGGTGATCCTGTGATGCCTGGTTGTTTAGGTTTAGACGCTATGTGGCAGCTGGTTGGTTTCTTCCTTGGTTGGGCTGGTGGCCCTGGTAAAGGTCGTGCTTTAGGTGTGGGTGAAGTGAAATTCACTGGTCAAATCCTGCCAACAGCAAAAAAAGTAACCTACCGCATTGATATGACCCGTGTAATTAAACGTAAATTGTTTATGGGTATTGCCGAAGGTTCTGTCAGTGTAGATGGTCGCGAAATCTACACTGCTAAAGATCTGAAAGTTGGTTTATTCCAGGACACATCAGCATTCTAAGTTTGAATTTGATGTAAAAAACGGAGCTTTTATAAGCTCCGTTTTTTTACGCTCTGAAACAAGCTGGCTATTTACAGTCCACCAAGTTTTTCCAGCAGTTTATTTTTTAGTTTTTCTTTGCCACTTTCTACTTTGTCTTTCAACTGACCTTCCAATAAGGCTTTGGTATCTAAAGAGTATTTAGGTTTTTGCATTGTACCGCTGATTTTCAGTGGTATTTCAACGCCAGCCAGATCGTCTTTTTCTTTACCACCCTGACCTTTTGACGTATTCACCAGCGCAGTACTGAGCTGATAATCCAGTTCTTCACTCAATAAGTTAGCCGAGCCTTTGCCAGCGATCCGCAACAAAGGGGCTGCCATTTTTAAATCCGGATTCGTCAATACACTATCAGTCAGGTTAAAACTGCCGGTTAAGCTGGAGAAGTCGGTTTTTTGCTCTGTATTGTCTGCAGTTTGTACTTCGTTTTTCAGTGTAGCTTTGGCGTTTCGGATCATTTGCGCGATATTAACGCCATACAAAGAACCATCCGTTACTTCAAAACTACCGGTTGCCAGCAGGTTTTTCTTGATCTGCTCCGGTAACAAACTATGGCCTTTGCCTTCGATGGTCAGTTTTGCAGTGCCACTTAATAAATCAATATCAGCGCCATCCATCAGCATAGGCCGCAGCGCCAGGCCAGACAGTTGTTTATTAAAGCTGTAGCTGACAGGCGTTTTGCGGGCATCCAGCGTCGCTTTGGCCAGAACTTTGCCCTGGTATAAATCTGCGCTGGCATTTTGAATTTGAACCAGCCCCGCTTTATTGGTCAACGCCAATTGCAGGTTCTCTGTATGCAGGCCAGCAGCTTTTAATGTCTTCACTGCCAGTTTTAAATCCAGATCAAATTGGCGCAGCGCTGATAAATCAGGTTCGGCGCTGTTTTGTGGAGCTGTTGTACCTGCCTGCTCTGCACTGTTTTCACCCATGTAAGAGGCTGTGTCCACTTCATCCAGTTGTAGATCGAGCTTAATCACTGCTTGTTTAGCGTAATTCACTGACAGTTGGCCTGAACCTTTGATCTCATCCAGTTGTAGCTTTTTCCACTGCCACTCCAGCTGTTTTTTATCTAAAGCCAGTGTTAACTCTGTCTCTACCGAAAGCTGTTTGACCGGGACACCAGTAAAGTCAGTCTCTACGACAAAGTCTTTCAGCTGCACTAGCTGATTATTTTCACTCAATTGCAATTGAGCAGAACCTTTGACATCCAGCTGAGTTTGACCAGACAGCACGACCAAATCAAAATCCAATGGAGCCCATTCATTGGCTTTAAAATCACTTAATTTGAGTGATTTCAAGCTTAATCGCTGGTCTGGACTACCTTCACTCAACAGATTTAATTGCAGATTGCTAACAGATAGATCCTGCAGTTGCAGTTGTTGGCTGGTCGCAGCTCCAGTTTCTGTAGTTGTGGTGCTTTTATCTGCCGTCAGGCCATCCATGCTGGAGCTGCCGTCTTTACGGGTGACCAGATTGGCAGTGACGCCGTTTAAATGCAGCTGCTGAACCTGCAGATCCTTATTAAACAAAGGCATCAAAGCTACAGCGGCCGTTAATTCAGACACTTCCAGCATTTGCTCTGGCGCAAAGCCCTTTGGATTCGATAATTTTACATCGGTCAAAGACACGCCCAGACTAGGGTAAATAGTCCAACCAATATCCCCAGCTATCTGCAGTTCTCGTCCGGTTTGCTGCTCAACCTTGGTGGTGATTTCCGCTTTAAAGTCATTTAAATCAAACACGACCAGCAGATAAAAGGCCGCTACTGCGATAGAGCCTACCACGACCGCGAGCAGCCATTTAAACCAATTCATATCCATCTTCCTTTGGGTGAAATTATTAAAAAGCTAATAGCCAGCATAGACCAGTGGCATAAACCTAAGCTGAACTTGTTTGCTTTAAGGGAATAGATGTAGTGGAAACGCTGAATTCAAACAGCAGAGACGGACCTTTACCTGTCCCTGCTGTTTGAAGATGTTAAAGTAGTTTCAATAACTGTTGCAACGGGTGTTTAGGTTTAACGCCTTCTAAACGTTTTACCTGACTGCGACAGGAAAATCCTGTCACCAAGACTTGATCGGCTCCGGTGTTTTGTACGGGTTGTTGCCAGCTCATTTCATACAGCACTTTGCTGTTATCAAAATTCTGCGCTTCATGGCCATAAGTGCCAGCCATACCACAGCAGCCCACAGACACAGCTTTGAGTTCTAATCCAGCTTTGGCATAAATCTGCTTCCACTGATTTTCAGTCGCTGGTAGCGCCGTTTTTTCGGTGCAATGCGCCAGTAAACTAAAACTCTGTTCTGTCTGAATAGCAGGTAAGTCTTGTTTCACTAACCATTCGTGGAATAAAGCCACCTGATAATCGCCACGTTCAGAGCCTAAGGTTTTGACATACTCATCGCGATACACCAGCACTAAAGAGGCATCTAAGCCCAGCAGTGGAGCGCCTAAAGCTGCCACCTGATTTAAAAAATCAGAGGCAGTCTTCGCTGTTTTGGCAAAATCGCGTAAGAAGCCTTTGACATGTTGCGGTTTACCGTTGGGTAAAAATGGCAACAAGACAGGCCTAAAGCCAAGTTTTTCTATCAGCTTCAGCGCGTCAGCCACTAAATCAGCCTCATAGAAGCTGGTAAATGGATCTTGCACCAACAGCACCAGTTTTTGCTTTTCAGCCTCTGCCAAGGCTTGGAGGGCTGCTAAATCAAAACTGTAGTTACCCTCGACTCGTTGTTTTAAGGTGGGAACTGATAATTGCGGTGTATCGACATACCCCACAGTCTTTTTCAGCAGGCTTGCCATCCAGCCTTGTTGCAGGAAAAAATTGACCATTTTTGGCATGCTGGCCAAGAGTGGTGCCGAGCGCTCAATATTTCCGACCAGATAATCTTTGGCTGGACGTAAATAACGACTGTGATACAACTGAATAAAACGGGCACGGAAGGATGGCACATCCACTTTGATAGGACACTGGCCGGCACAGGCTTTACAAGCCAGACAGCCTTCCATTGCTTCCATCACTTCATGGGAGAAATCATACTGGCCCTGCTTTTTCTGCCAGCTGTTTTTGATTTTGGCAACTACACCCGACAGCGTCTGGGATTTATTCAGCAGCTCTTGCTCCTGCGCCAATACATCGACACCTTGATTGCTCATTAATCGCAACCATTCGCGCATTAAACCCGCTCTGCCTTTGGGGCTGTGTCGTCTGTCTTTGGTGACTTTACTGGACGGACACATAGGCGAATTTTCTTCGTAGTTAAAACACAGACCATTGCCATTGCAGTTTAAGCTGCTGTCAAAACTCTCTTTCACTACTACAGGAATTTGCCGATCGTAAAACCCACGTTTGACATCATCGACACTGACCAGCTGTTCGCTGCTGTCGATAGGCGTACAAATTTTGCCTGGGTTGACGCGGTTGAAGGGATCAAAAGCCGTTTTGATTTTACGTAGCTCTGTAAATAAAGCCTCACCAAAAAACTCCGGGCCATATTCGCTGCGATAGCCTTTGCCATGCTCGCCCCACATCAGACCGCCGTATTTAGCGGTGAGTTTTACCACTTGATCGGAGATAACGCGTAACTGCTTTTCCTGCTCCGGGTCACACATATCCAAAGCTGGACGCACATGCAGCACACCGGCATCAACATGACCAAACATGCCATAGGCAAGACCATGGCTATCGAGTAAGGCGCGGAATTCCATAATAAAATCAGCCAGATTCTCAGGAGGTACTGCGGTATCTTCCGTAAAAGGAATAGGTTTTTTGCTGCCTTTGGCGTTGCCCAACAGGCCCACTGCCTTTTTGCGCATCGCGTAAATCTGGGTGATGGCATTGTTATCAAAAGTCAGTTGATAGCCAATAATGCCAGACTCGCCATTTGCAACTGACTGTTGCAAACGCGCTTCTAACTGCTGAACTTTTTGCGCCATATCCGCTTCGTCTTCAGCATTGTATTCGACCATATTCAGGCCAAGCATCGTCTTACCAGGCACATCTTCAATAAAGTCTTTGACCTGATGCCAAATGATATCGTTACGGGCTAAATCCAGAACTTTGCTGTCGACAGTTTCCACCGAAGTCGCCTGAGCTGCCACTAAAAATGGCGCATTTCTAAGCGCACTTTCAAAGCTGTCGTATTTCACATTAACCAGACATTTGTATTTGGCTATAGGCGTGATATTGAGTTTGGCTTCGGTAACAAAACCTAAAGAGCCTTCAGATCCAGTAATAACTCGGGATAAATCAAACTGAGTTAAATCCTCGTTAAACACATGCTCTAAGTCATAACCTGTTAAAAAGCGGTTTAGACGCGGAAAGGTTTTTAAAATATCAGCACGGAAATCGCGGCAACTGGATAACACCTGACGATAGATACGGCCAATGCTGTCCTGACGCTCTGCCAGTTGCTCTGCTTGCGCTATAGGCATAGCATGAGTATGCAGCGGCGTGCCATCAATCAGCACAGTATCAAGGGATAACACATGATCACTGGTTTTGCCGTATACCAAAGAGCCCTGACCTGAAGCATCGGTGTTAATCATGCCCCCAATTGTGGCGCGGTTTGAGGTGGATAAATCCGGTGAGAAGAAAAAGCCATAGGGTTTTAAAAAGGCGTTCAGCTGATCTTTAATCACACCAGCCTGCACCCGCACCCAACGCTCTTGAACATTAATCTCTATGACTTCACGCATATGGCGGGATAAATCGACCACCACTGCAGAAGTTATGGCCTGGCCATTGGTGCCGGTACCGCCACCCCGTGGTGTAAATTTTATGCCGCTAAAGCTAACAGTCTGAGCCAAAGAACAAATCAGCTGTACATCAGCAGCAGATTTAGGCAATAACACAGCTGCAGGCAGCTGTTGATACACGCTGTTGTCAGTGGCCACAGCTAAACGACTGGCGTAACTGACTTCAATGTCGCCGGTAAAACCGGCAGCGGTTAAAGCAGTGACATAAGCCTGGACCTGGGGATTGAGTGTTTCTGTAGCAGTTAACTTCGGGATCATAAGACGCGCACCAGATTTAGAACTGGGCCGAGTATACCAAAGCGCAGGATGGATGGTCAGGGCGTCGGAAAAAAATTACAGCCTTTCCAATGCCCTGCTTTGATTACATCACTTACGCCACTTGCATCAGTAGATGAAGAAATTAGTTGTCGTTTTTCCGTTCCAACACTTCGCCTTCAATCACCCGGCCTGTGCCTTCTGACGAACGGCTTTGCTGGTGTTGCTGAGCTTGTTGAAAAAACGACTTACCTTGTTTGCGTAGCTGATGTCTTTTGTATAAAAACACTGGGATCAGTAACCAGCTCAGCATCAGCACAAAAAGTAATACGCCCATTGCAAACACCAGCATGATACCGGCGACCAGCCAGAGCAGGACACGGCTAAGGAAACTACCCTGCTGTTTCTGACGGAATAAGGCCTGCCATTGTTGGGCTTGCTGTTGATAATTCATTGATTGCTCTCTTTAATACGCCTGTTCATTGGCTCAGTAAACTTAATGGGGATGCGAAAACAAATTCCCAATGCCCTCTAGGACTGCAAATTGTAACAAATAGTTCAGGTGTTTCTCTGCGCCCTTTCAGATCCATTTCTTTGAACCAAATATAAAGCCCACCGAAGTGGGCTTTGTTGTTAAGCAGCGAACTAAACGACTAGTCAGGCAACATCTTACTGCTGACTGATTTTGCAGGCGTCCAGTTTCCAGACTTTTTCTACATAGTCTTCAATAGAACGGTCTGAAGTAAACTTGCCCATCAGTGCAGTGTTCAGAATGGCTTTTTTCGCCCAGCCGGCCTGATCACGGTACCAACCGTCTACTTTCTCTTGTGCCTTCACGTACGACTGGAAATCGGCCAGTACTAAGTACGGATCGCCACCTTCAAGCAAGCTGCGTTTGATCGCCGATAACTCACCTGGTTTACCCGGTGTGAAGTAATCGGTTTCCAGCCAGTCCAGAATGGCCTTGATTTCAGCATCCTGATAATAATAATCCCAGCTGTGGTAGCCTTTAGCCAGCAGAGCTTTTACTTCATCTACCGTTAAACCGAAGATAGAAATATTATCTGGCCCTACTTCTTCAGCGATTTCAATATTGGCGCCATCCAGCGTACCGACTGTGATAGCACCGTTTAACGCCAGTTTCATATTACCTGTACCAGAAGCTTCTTTACCTGCGGTAGAGATTTGCTCTGACACGTCAGCAGCCGGGATCATTTTCTCAGCCAATGTGACACGGTAGTTTGGCATAAAGACCACTTTCAAACGGTTCTTCACCCGTTTGTCGTTGTTGATCTTCTCAGCCACTTTATTGATGGCGTAAATAATTTCTTTGGCCAGCTTGTAACCAGGAGCGGCTTTCGCACCAAACAGGAATACGCGTGGCACCATATCGTAATCCGGGTTTTGCAGAATACGGCGGTACAAGGCCAGAATATGCAACAGGTTCAGATGCTGACGTTTGTATTCATGCAAGCGTTTGATTTGAATATCAAAAATGGCATGAGGGTCAATGCTGATATTGGTCAGTTTCTTCACAACTGTGGCTAAATCAGCTTTATTTTGCTGTTTAATGGCCATAAAGGCGTCCTGAATGGCTGGATCATCAGCAAAAGCAGCAAATTTATTTAGTTGTTTTAAGTCACGTGGCCATTCATCGCCAATAGTTTCATCCAGCAACTTGGCTAAACGCGGGTTACAGGCTTTTAACCAGCGACGTGGCGTCACGCCGTTAGTGACGTTGGTAAATTTATCTGGCCATAACGCCACCATTTCCGGGAATAAATCAGATTTCACTAACTCTGAGTGAATTTCCGCTACACCATTAACCCGGAACGAACCGACCACAGACAAATGCCCCATGCGGACCATAGGCTCATGGCTCTCTTCAATAATGGACAGTTTACGTTTTTTGTCGTTATCGCCAGGCCATAACACGTCCACTTGCTCAACCAGGAAACGACGGTTAATTTCGTAAATGATTTCTAAGTGGCGTGGCAATACTTTTTCGAATAACCGCACTGACCATTTTTCCAGAGCTTCTGGTAACAAGGTATGGTTAGTGTAGGCAAATACGTTTTGACAAATATTCCAGGCTTCGTCCCAGCTCATTTCCGCACGGTCCACCAAAATACGCATCAGTTCTGGGATAGCCACAGCCGGGTGAGTATCGTTAAGCTGAATAGCCACTTGTTCCGGGAACTTGCTCCAGTCATCACCATTGGCACGTTTGTAACGACGGATAATGTCTTTCAGTGAACAGGAACAGAAGAAATACTGCTGAATTAAACGTAATTCTTTACCTGCGTCTGTTTCATCATTTGGATACAGCACTTTGGAGATAGTTTCAGCTTCGATGTTCTGACGCGCCGCATCAATGTAACCACCTGAGTTAAACACGTCCCAGTTGAAGAAGTCACTGGCACGGCTTTCCCACAGACGTAATACGTTAACAGAGCTGCCCTGATAACCGACCACAGGAATATCCCAAGGTACACCTTTGATAATACGGCCAGGGTGCCATACCTTTTTCATTTTGCCTTGCAGATCGTAGGTCGTCTCTACGTAACCGTAGACTGAAATCTCCTGAATCGACTCAGGACGACAAATCTCCCACGGGTTGCCATATTCACGCCAGCTGTCAGGACGTTCAATCTGACGGCCATCAGAAAACTCCTGTTTAAACAGACCATTTTCGTAGTGAATACCATAACCAATGGCCGGGTAATTTAATGTCGCCATGGAGTCAATAAAACAGGCAGCTAAACGACCTAAACCGCCGTTGCCCAACGCCATATCTTCTTCCTGATCTTCCAGATCAGCAATATTTAAGCCTAGCTCCAGCAAAGCAGCTTTAGCTGCATCATACACACCTAAGTTATGCAGATTGTTGCTGAACAGCCGACCCATTAAATATTCAAGGCTGAAATAATGTACTGCGCGGGTATTTTGTTGATAGTGAGTACGCTGGGTATTACGTAAGCCATCGTAGACATATTCATTGATAGCAGCACAGGTCGCTCGCCACCACGCTTGCGGGCTGGCCTTGTTTACATCTGTACCAAGGCTGCCGTGCAAATGTTTAATAATGCTGTTTTTTAATTCTTCCGTGCTCGGAAGGTCCGCAATAGCCACTGAGGCTTTTGCCTTTGAAGTCGTTTTTTTCATTGCCAAATCCCGGTTTTTTTAGCGGTGAGCCGCTTTTTTTTATAACTATAGTTGTAGAAAAATTACAAAAATGGTGGGCAATAGTCAAGAAATAGCAAAAATAAAGCCTGCTATCGTAATTTTATTACAACACGCTAACAAGCCGTTTTCGATACTTAAATTGTTGAGAACACCGCGTCCACAAAGGCTTTGGCGTCAGATTCAAGCTGCATTAAGTGCTGTTGATCGACAAAACTTTCCAGATAAATTTTGTAACTGTTTTCTGTACCGGATGGGCGCGCAGCGAACCAGCCATTTTTAGTGACAACCTTCACACCGCCAATACTGGCTCCATTACCTGGTGCTTTTGTCAGCACTGCAAGTATAGGATCTCCCGCCAACACTGTCTGTTTGACACTGCTGACATCGAGATTTTTCAGCGCTGTTTTTTGCTCTGCAGAAGCAGCTGCATCCAGACGACGATACAAAGGTGATCCAAATTCTTTGGTTAAGGCCTGATACTGCTGATAAGGATCCACTCCGGTTTTTGCCAGCATTTCTGCAGCCAATAAACCTAAAATAAAACCGTCTTTATCCGTCGACCAGACAGTGCCATCAAAGCGCAGGAAACTGGCTCCTGCACTTTCTTCACCGCCAAAAGCTACAGTGCCTTTGTGCAGACCATCGACAAACCATTTAAAGCCTACAGGAACTTCGTACACTTTGCGGCCACGGCCTTCGGTTACTCTGTCAATTAAGGCCGAAGACACCAGTGTTTTGCCTATAGCTAACTCGGTTGACCATAAAGGTCTGTTACTTAATAAATAGTTGATAGCCACAGCCAGATAATGATTTGGATTCATCAAACCACCGCTTCTGGTCACTATGCCATGACGGTCGAAATCCGGGTCATTGCCAATAGCCACATCAAACTGATCTTTAAGCTGTATCAGATTGGCCATCGCATAAGCTGAGGAGCAATCCATACGAATTTTGCCGTCTTTGTCTAAAGGCATAAAGCTAAACGCCGGATCGACACGCTCATTAACCACTGTGATATTCAGACCATAAGTTTTGGCAATCACAGGCCAGAACGCTATACCTGAACCACCTAAAGGGTCGACACCAATTTTCACGCCGGCTTTGGCTATGGCTGCCATATCAATGACATTCGCCAGATCATCCACATAAGGCTGCACATAGTCGATACTGACACACAACGTAGAAGCCAGTGCCTCTTCGTAGCCTATCTGCTTCACGCCATCTAACTGCGCGGCCAATAAGGCATTGGCTCGTTTTTGGATCCAATCTGTCGCATCAGTGTCAGCTGGTCCGCCGTGAGGTGGATTGTATTTAATACCACCATCTTCCGGAGGATTGTGAGACGGCGTAATAATCAGACCGTCGGCTACATCAGCAGTGCGCCCTTTGTTGTAGCTTAAAATGGCATGGGAAATCACCGGCGTTGGTGTAAAACCACCGCCTTGTTGAATATGAGTTTCTACCCCGTTGGCAATCAACACCTGCAAAGCACTGACAAAAGCCGCTTCGGATAAGGCATGAGTATCCTTCCCCAAAAATAACGGGCCGCTAAATGCCTGCTGCTTGCGG
>JAHIWM010000226.1 GCA_018815765.1 Gammaproteobacteria bacterium
AACAACACAAAGCGGAGAATGGGTTTTGGCATAAAGCCCTCGATAAGAATTGTTCTCATCATAGCCTTAAGCCTGCAACTGCTCAAGCCATAAAATTGGGGTCAGATCACATTGTTAACAGTTAACAATGTGATCTGACCCCAATTTAAGTTTTATCTGTGGAACTGGCCTGAACGCTCTGGCTGGTAAAGCAGTTGCAGCACCTGTATAGGCTGTATCTCACCGTCCGGCATAGGCCAGTGAATTTGATCGCCTTCGCTAAGGCCAAGTAAAGCTGAACCTACAGGCGCCAATACAGACACTTTATCCCCGCTTGCGTCCAAATCCTTTGGATACACCAGCGTCAGACAAGGTTCTTCACCTGTTTTTAGTAAACGTAACCGCACTGTGGAATTCATAGTGACGACATTGCCAGGCATAGCTGCAGGTTCCACCACAGCACCACGCTCCAGTTCTTGCTCAAGCTGCAAACGAGCTGGATCAGTGCTAGGTAAACGGCTTAACAGCTGATCTAATCGGTCCAGATCCAGACTGGACAATACTATTTCTGGTAGAGCTATTTCCGGTAAAGCCTGTTCGGCTAAGGTTTGATTCATAGGTTTCTCCTTTACGGAAGGGTGGAAAGCCGGTGGTTGTTTCACCGACATCAGGTCACACAACATAAATCTCAGAGTGCGGCGAAATAGCGTTACTTCGGCCACTTCGCCAACATTTTTGCCAAGCAAAGCTGCACCTAAAGGCGACAACACTGAAACAAAACCCTGCTCTGCTTGCTCTTGCTGCGGATAAACCAGAGTCAGCCAGACTTCGGTTTGATCAGATAAATCCAGCAAACGCGCCGAACAGCCCGGCAACATACCTGTTTCGCTTAAAGGTTTGCGTTTGCTTTTTGCAGCCGATTCCAGTTGCAGCAGCAGCTGTTGTAATTGCCAGGGAGGCAGCGGCTGAATAGCCGAACTTGCCATAAAAAATACAGCAGACACATCGGTTTTACCCGATGCATTTTTGGTAAACATAGTCATTCCAGCTCCAGAAAGCTTTTAGTGGAAAATATCAGAGGATAAATAGCTAAAACTCAGCCGACCCCGTCAAACGGAGCCGGCTCAGGAATGGAAGACGGTAAAAAAAGCGGCGTGATAAGACGGCGACTTTATTGCTGTTTTGAACAAAATAACCTCCGTCTAGTTGCAAGGGAAAAAAGGGAATTCGATTGCGGACACCATATCCCATTTGGCGGCAAAACTCAAAGCTGAAACCTTTCATCACCGGCGGACCGCGTACAACTGAAATTTTCTGTTATTGAACAATAGATTGCAGCTCATCTGTATATTTCTTGTGCTAATCTGAAGCCAATACAACAGAAAGGGACATCAAGGATGGAACGTCAGTGGCAGGTATTGGTGATAGATGATTTTGCCCCTATGCGCAATACCATCAGATCTGGATTGGAACAAAGTGGGTTGTTCACTGTTTTTGTCTTGTCCAGTACCAATCAGATCTGGCCTTTGCTGGAAAATGAAAAAATTGATTTGGTGATCTGTGATATCAATATACCAGGTCAAAGTGGTCTGGAATTATTGGAAATGATTCGCGGGCATCAGCAATACTGCAACTTGCCTTTTATGCTGATGACCGGAGACGGCAGCAAACAGGTTGTTACCCAAGCCATAGCGTTGAGAGTCAATGACTTTGTTGTCAAACCTTTTACACTGAACCAATTGAAAGAGCGGGTCACCAGTGTGTTGCAGCGTAAAACCAGAGCCCCTGTGACCGCAGCTCAACTACCTGACCAGCAGTTAACTGAAGCAGCCATTCCTTTTCTCAACGCTAAACCGACAATTTTGGTCGTCGATGACGAACCAACCAACCTTGAATTGCTTTTTAACCTGCTTAAAAACGATTACAACATTAAAGTCGCCAACAATGGCAAAAAAGCCTTGAGTATTGTGTCCTCGGACTCTCCACCGGATTTGATCCTGCTGGATATCATGATGCCGGAGATGGATGGCTATGAAGTCTGTGAGACCCTGATGAATAACACCAGCCATGATATTCCGGTGATTTTTGTCTCTGCAAAAACTGAAGTGGCAGACGTCACCAAAGGATTTGCGTTAGGGGCTGTAGATTACGTCTACAAACCTCTGCAGCCAGAAATTTTGCAGGCACGGATCCGCACTCAACTGGCTTTACGTGATGCGCGGGGTCAATTAAGACAAACCATAGATGCGTTGCTGGAAAACGCGCGGATCAAACAAGATATGGAAAACATTACCCAGCACGATGTGAAAAGCCCGTTAAGCAGCGTATTGATGCAGCTCACCTTATTGTTAGAAGACCCACAGCTGGCCGCTCAATACAAAGAACAACTCAGCCAGATGCGCCGCTCTGCGCAAATGGCTTTAGGGCTGGTGAGTCAAGGCACTGATTTGCTGAAAATGGAAAATGGCACTTACCAGTTACAAGCCGAACCTGTTGAGATAGAACCTTTGCTGAAGCAGGTTCAGCTTGATTTGTCCGAACCTATCCAGCAAAAACATCTGCAAATCAGCTTTAAATTTTTTGTCAAAAACCCTGTGGTGAAAGGCGAAGAACAACTTTGCTATTTTATTTTCAGTAACTTACTTAAAAACGCAGTGGAAGCAGCACCAGACCGCAGCGAAGTGATGATCAGTGTTGAAGAGTTACACGACTCAGTCACTATCCGCTTTTACAATGAAGGCGCAGTGCCAGAGGCTATACGCGAGTCTTTGTTTGATAAATATGTCACCAGTGGTAAAGAGGAAGGCACCGGTCTTGGTAGCTACTCAGCCCGCATGATGACTTTGGTACAAAATGGTGATGTCAGTTTTAAAGTGTTAAATAACGCTAAAACTGTATTTACCGTATCACTACCACGAATCACATCATCCCATTAAACGCTATGGAGCTGGCGGCTATGACCCATACATCCGATCCAAAAAAAACCATCCTTGTGGTGGACGACACCCCTGACAATCTGGCGCTGATATTTGCGCTGCTGAACCCTTACTACAAAGTAAAAATAGCCAACAGCGGCGAAAAAGCCTTGCAGTTGATCACACAAGGAGAACGACCTGATCTGATACTGCTGGACATTATGATGCCGGGTATGGATGGTTATCAGGTGCTGTCTCATATCAAAAATATGCAGGACGCTGAACTTTTGCCAGTGATCTTCCTAACCGCCATGAATAGCAATGAGGATGAGGAAAAAGGCCTGCAACTGGGCGCCGTGGATTACATCACCAAACCCATCAGTCCGCCTTTGTTACTGGCCCGAATCAAAACTCACCTGCAGCTAAAAACTCAGTCCGATTGGTTACGTAACCAGAATGCCTATCTGGACAATGAAGTAAAGCTAAGAACTGCTGAAGTGATGGCCATCCAGGACGTCACTATTCTCGCCATGGCTTCACTGGCGGAAACCCGCGACAACGAAACCGGCAATCATATCCGCCGCACTCAGAACTACGTCAAAGCGCTGGCGTTGCAACTGCAGCAGCATCCACGATTCAGCCACTACCTGACGGATCAGCAGATTGAAATTTTGTATAAGTCTGCACCGCTGCACGATATTGGTAAAGTCGGCATCCCGGATCGGATCCTGCTCAAGCCAGGTAAGTTTACCCCTGACGAATTTGAAATCATGAAAACACATTCGGTACTGGGTTATAACGCTATTGCTCATGCCGAACAGCAACTGAGTACCCCGGTGGATTTTTTATCCTGTGCCAAAGAGATAGCGCTAAGCCATCAGGAAAAATGGGATGGCTCAGGTTATCCCCATGCGCTCAAAGGCGATGAAATTCCGGTTTCGGCCCGGCTGATGGCGGTGGCCGATGTCTATGACGCGCTGATCAGCCGCAGAGTTTATAAAGAAGGTATGCCACACGAAAAAGCAGTCTCTATTATTCGGGATGGTCGTGGCCGGCATTTTGACCCAGATATCACGGATGCATTTCTGGCCATTCATGAAGAATTTTATGCCATTGCCACCCGCTTTGGTGACAGTGATAAAGAACTAGAGGACAAAGCTGCCACACTGGCAAAATTTGCCCCGCCTTCAGATCAGCAACAGGATTAGGCGAATGAATCAATTACTTCATATTCTTGAACGTCAAAGCCTGTCAGCCAGACTGGCATTTAGCTTAACTGCTATGCTGCTGCTGATGCTGGCATTAGGCCTGAATAATTTATACAACATCCGGGTGATGAACGATCAGCTCGACAAACTCTATAACAATGAACTGCAATCCATTTATTTAAGTAAAGACAGTGAGTTAAATCTCGCCGTCATCGATCATCAGATTGAACATCTGGCCCACAAAGGAGATTTATTAGCACGGCAGCAGGCAATGAATACTATTGCCAGTTCTGATACAAAATTAACTGCAGACATCAATGAATTACGGCAAAGAGCCGTGAATCCTAAGTCTGGTATTCTGCTGGATGAGTTTCAGGAGTTTTATCAGCAATACAAACTGCAATTGGATCAGGCCCTGTACGGCCAACAAGAACAGTTTAAAATTTTAGTCGATAGCGCAGATTTTCAATCAAAATGGGATCAAGCACATAAAGCGCTATCGCTGCATAGCGAATTAAAACGCCAGATTGCAGCAGATACTCTGCATGACGCTGAAGCTTTAGCCAATCAATCCACCTGGATCACCATTGTAGGGTTACTGACGGCTATGCTGGCAGGTGCAGTAGTGGCCGCCTTGTTAACCCGCTCGATCAACGCTCCGTCTCAACGATTGGAAAAACGGGTACAACAGCTGACCGAAGGCCAACACGAAGTTGAAGTACCTCATACCGACTACCCAAACGAAATTGGCCGGCTGGCACGTTGTGTTGATCAGTTACGCCATGTGGTTTCTGAGATGACCACTCAGCGCTGGGTAAAAACCAATCTGGCGCAGTTGTCCTCCAGTTTGCAGCAAGTGACGACCTATCAGGAATTGTCTGAAAATTTCTTGATGCAGCTCGGCCCCATGCTGGAATTGGGCCATGCCGTTTATTATGTCTGTGATGATTCGGGTCAAACGCTAAAGCTGGCAGGTAGTTATGCCTTTAAAGAGCGTAAGCAATTAAAACAACAGATTGCCGTTGGCGACGGCATACTAGGGCAAGTGGCGATAGACAAGCAGCCAATAATCCTCACTGATGCACCTGAGGATTATATCCAGATCAGTTCTGGATTGGGCCAGGCTAAAGCTCCCCACCTCGCTGTCTATCCGGTGATCCGTAATGGCCGTCTGATGGCTGTATTGGAAATGGCCAGCTTTCATCGCTTTACTGAACGTCAGCTTTCGTTACTGGAAGGTGCATTGCCGCTGTTGGCGATGAGCCTGGAAATTATGGAGCGCACGCTGAAAACCAAAGACTTACTGCTGGAAAGTCAGCAGCAAGCACTGGCGTTACAGGAAAAGTCAGCATTGCTTGCCACACAAACTGCCGAGCTAGAAAGGCAGCAAACGGAATTAAAAGTCACGGAACAATGGTACAGAGACATTATTAAGTCCGCGCCTGATGGCTTGCTGGTCTGTGATGCACAAGGGATCATTGTTCTGGCGAATCCGCAGGTTGCCGCCATGTTTGGTTATACAGAAGATGAGCTGCAAGGACAGCAGCTGGATGTGCTGGTCCCTGATGCGATCCGGCCAAAACACCCTCAACTCAGAGAGAGTTATATTGCGACAGGAACCACCCGGCAAATGGCTGGTCGTGAAGTGCACGGCCGCTGTAAAGATGGCAGTGAAATTTCGGTGGATGTCAGTCTGGCGAAACTCACAGCCCTTGATGGTTTAGGTGCATGTGTTTGCGCTTCAGTGCGTGATGTCACTGAACGTAAAGCTGCAGAACAAAAACTGCAGCTGGCCTTTTCCGAATTAGAAAAATCTCAGGCTTTGGTACAGGCTGTACTGGATAATTCCCCAACTGATATCTACGTTAAAAATCTGCAAGGCCAGTTCCTGCTGATTAATAAATCATTTTCTAATTTCCTGACTAACCGATTAAATATTGAACCAGAAAGCCTGATTGGGCATCGTCTGGACGACTTTTTTGAAAACGAACTGACAAGCTGGATGAGTGAGACAGACCAGCAAACACTAGAGGCCGGTCAGTTGATGGAGTTTGAATACAGTTATGGTCAGGGTGAACTCAGTGAAAGCAGGCAACTGCTGAAATTCCCGCTACAAACCTCTGAAGGTGATGCATTTGCCCTTTGCGTGATAGGACAGGACACGTCTGAACGCAAACGTATGCAACTGCAAATGATGCGGGCCCGCGATGCTGCTGAAGCTGCGACTAAGGCCAAAAGTGATTTCCTGGCCAATATGAGCCACGAGATCCGCACACCTATGAATGCAATTATTGGTATGTCGCATTTGGCTCTACAAACTGAACTGGATAAAAAACAACGCAACTACATTGAGAAAGTGCATAAGGCATCAGAAAACCTGCTGGGGATCATCAATGACATTCTTGATTTCTCCAAAATTGAAGCAGGCAAACTAACTCTGGAACAGATCCCATTTCGTCTTGAAGATGTACTGGAAAATTTTGCCAGTCTGGTTGGCATGAATGCTGACAACAAAGCGCTTGAACTGCTCTTTGACCTTGAGCCGGATTTACAAACGGCATTAATCGGCGATCCGCTGCGACTTGGACAAGTGCTGGTTAATCTGGGTAACAATGCAGTGAAGTTTACCGAACATGGCGAGATAGTAGTCGGTGTCCGTACTTTGCAGGCCAGTCAGAATCAGGTGCGTCTGCATTTCTGGATCCGTGATACAGGCATTGGTATGAACGAAGAACAATGTGCCCGATTATTTCAGTCTTTCTCTCAGGCAGATAGCTCAACTACCCGAAAATATGGTGGCACAGGCTTGGGGTTAGCTATTTCCAAAAATCTGATCGAGATGATGGATGGCCAGATCTGGGTTGATAGCCGCGTAGGTGAAGGTTCCTGCTTTCATTTTGAAGTGAATTTATCGCCACAAATTAACCCTGTAGTGAAACGTATGCTCAGAGCGGATGAGCTGACCAATGTGCGGGCTTTAGTGGTGGACGATAACGCTATGGCCCGTGAAATCTTGATGGCTATGAGTCAGCATTTTGGTCTGTCGGCTGAAATGGCCGAAGACGGCACAGCCGGGCTAGCGGCTATAGCCCGCGCTTATCAGCAAGGCCGGCCTTTTGACATAGTACTGATGGATTGGAAAATGCCTGGCCTTGATGGTATTGAGACCATACAGCAACTACAAAGCAGCTATGAAAAAACTCCGGCTATTGTAATGGTTACGGCCTTTGGCAGAGAAGATGCTCAGATCAAAGCGGAACAGGTGGGTGTTCACCTACCTTTTGTATTAAGTAAACCTGTCACTCCATCCACTTTATTAGAAGCCATTGGCCATGCCCTTGGCAAATCCAATCTGGTGGAAACCCGTCAACACCAGTTACAAGACATTACCGCTGACAGCACGAGACAGCTTCAGGGCAAAAAACTCTTGCTGGTGGAAGATAATGAAATGAATCAGGAACTGGCTCTGGAGCTACTGCAGCAAGCTGGTATCACAGTAGTATTGGCTGAAAATGGTGCTGTAGCTGTGGATATACTGCGACGCGACAGCAACTTTGACGGCGTATTGATGGATTGTCAGATGCCGGTATTAGATGGTTACGAAGCAACCCGGCTCA
>JAHIWM010000227.1 GCA_018815765.1 Gammaproteobacteria bacterium
CGGCTACAGCGATGATTACATTGGCTCTTTTGCTGGTATAGCCCCTATTTCAAACCCTCGTATTGCTGTGGTGGTTATTATCAATGAACCAAGCGGCGATTATTATTACGGTGGTGAAGTGGCTGCTCCTGTGTTCTCCGCCGTATCTGGCGCTGCAATGCAGTTATTAAATATTGCGCCTGATGCCAACGATAGCCGTATTAGCAAAGTCAGTGGGGTGCCCAATGCAGGCTAACTCACTACAGCTGTGGCTGACTCCTTTTGCAATCCAGCTGCCAACTTCTGTGGCAGCTTTGCCATTACAGCATTTACGCATTAATAGTTCAGAAGTACAAAAAGGCGATGTGTTTCTGGCTTTGCCTGGTACGAAGGCCCATGGCAATCAGTTTATTGAAAAAGCCTTAGCAGCCAGTGCTGTAGTGGTACTGACCGATACTCAGCCAGCGCTGAATGATCAACGTATTGTGGTTGTGCCTGCGTTAGTTGAACTGCTGCCTGTTTTAGCTGCTGCTTTTTATCCACATCAAGCGCAGCAACTGGTGGGCATCACAGGCACCAACGGTAAATCCAGCACGGCTATTTTTGTCAATCAGCTTGCGGTGTTGTTACAACAACAAGCCGCTGTGATTGGCACTTTAGGTTATGGCGATTACCGTAGCCTGACCGCTCTGAATAACACTACGCCTCATCTGGTAGATATTCACCGTATCCTTTCGACTGAAGCCGCTAAGGGCTGTGCTTTAGTGGCTATGGAAGTGTCCTCGCATGCTTTAGTGCAACAACGTGTGGCTGGTTTGCGGTTTGAGGTGGCGGTGTTTACCAATTTGACCCGCGATCACCTGGATTATCACGGCACTATGCAAGCGTACGGCGAAGCCAAGGCCTTGTTGTTTAAAGCGGATTTAGCCGGAAAAGCTGTGATTCATGTCTCTGACGACTTTGGTCGCCAATTAGCTGCTGACTGCACTCTGCCTGTGCTGGCGTATGGTCAGTTCAAAGATTGCCAGGGTTATAGCGAGTATTTGGCTTACGACCAACTGGAAATCACCCCACTGGGTTATCAATTCCGTTTAAGCAGTCATTTAGGTCAACAGCAGCTGCAGCTTAAAGTGCTGGGTGAATTTAATATTCAAAACGTATTGGCCGCTTTCGGCGCTATGTTGCAATTAGGCCATAGCTTTGACGCTTTAGTCTCTGCAGTGCAGCAACTGTGCAGTGTACCTGGCCGTATCGAACAGTTTTATCAAGCCAACCGCAAGATAATGGCTGTGGTGGATTATGCCCACACGCCCGATGCGCTGGAGCAAACTTTACTAGCGGTTCGTAACCACTGTCAGGGCCAGCTTTGGGTGGTGTTTGGTTGTGGTGGCGATCGCGATAAAGGCAAACGACCTTTAATGGGTGCTATCGCAGAACGGTTGGCGGATCAGTTAATTATTACTGCCGACAATCCACGCACTGAAGATGTGATGGCCATTTGTCTGGATATAGCGGCTGGTTGCACACAACAGCAGTATCAGCTGATCACCGATCGTAAGACAGCGATACGCACAGCTTTAGAACAAGCCACAGCTGGTGATCTGGTGTTGATCGCCGGTAAAGGTCATGAAGATTATCAAATCATTGGCCATGAAGTTTTGCCATATGACGAACGCGCTTTTGTTCGACAACTGGTAACGGAGACTGCTTTATGATCCCTTTACAAACAAAAGAAATAGCACAGTTAGTGCAGGGACAACTGGTTGGCGCTGATATCCAAATTCAGAGCGTCAGTACAGACAGCCGCAATATTACTCAAGGTGATTTGTTTATTGCCTTAAAAGGCCCGAATTTTGATGGTCATCAGTTTGCCGCTGATGTGATTGCCAAAGGTGCTGTTGCATTAATTGTTGACCAGCAACTGCCTGTGGCTGTGCCACAAATTATCGTTGCTGACACCCGTTTAGCTTTGGGCGCTTTAGGTGCCGCAGTGAAACAAAAGGTCAATCCTAAGTCTGTGGCTGTGACCGGCAGTGTCGGTAAAACCACTGTCAAAGAAATGATGGCCGCTATTTTAGACCGTATCGGTAATGTGCTGGCGACAGCCGGTAACTTTAATAACGATATTGGTGCGCCTTTAACCTTATTACGTTTAACAGAGCAGCATCAGTACGCTGTGATGGAGTTGGGTGCCAATCATTTAGGTGAAATTGCCTATACCTCTTCGTTGGTGAAACCTGAAGTATCCATCATTACCAATGTGGCTGCAGCTCATTTAGAAGGTTTTGGTGATTTGTTTGGCGTAGCTCGTGCCAAAGGCGAAATTTACGGCTCTTTAGGCACGGATGGCGTTGCTATAGTGCCACTAGACAGCGAATTTTCTGATTACTGGTTAAAACGCTTACAGGACAAAACCGTACTGAC
>JAHIWM010000228.1 GCA_018815765.1 Gammaproteobacteria bacterium
GCTTGCTGCCAAACCATTGACATGTCTCTATCATCTCGTCATACAAAATCGCGTCATCGCCATGACGGGCCATCAGATGAGACAACATGGCGTCCCGCCGGGTTGTTGCCTCCAACTCGTTTTCCATGTGTTGGCGCAAACCGTATATGTATTCATTAAATTGAAAATTTTTGTATTTTTTCCAGGCTTCATTTTCAACCTGATCGTCCGGTTTGCCCGGATCGATCTGATAATGAAATGCGTCATGCCCCCGCAGCAATGGCTTAACCTGTGGAATGTCATACAGCGGCTGACAATGGTATGTGGTGGTGAACTTTTTGTAGGGAACGCCCGGGTTGGGTAAGCCAGTCTGCTCTGGTTTGCTGTGAGGAGTCCCGAACGAAAACAGATCGCCTATATGCGCAACCTGAGAAAATTGATTGGCCAGTAATTGATCAAAAGCCATCAGATAGCCTTTCAACTGGCGTGACTGCGCAACCCGATAACTCGCTGCATCGGAACCCACATCAGAACCCGCATCGGACTGAAGTGAGTTATAGCCTATGCCATAAACATCCGGGAAGGTGTTTTGTACGGAGTAATAGTCTTCAATGTTGCGATAGTTGCCCTGCGGCAATTCGGGAAATAAATCAATTTTCGCCTCCACACTTGCAGCCTGATGCTTTGAGCTCAGTGCAGCTAAATACGGCTGCCCAGACTGATTTGGCTCTGTGTTCAGCTGTATGCCATTTCGCACTAATTTGAATGTGTCAGAGAGCGTGAAGTTAGGCAGTTCTGTTTTTTTTATCTCTATGGTATTGGTGTTGGCATAGCCGCTAAAGCTCAGGCTTTCCACGTACCACACGCCATCTATACCAGCAATCAGACCGGTCAAGTCAGACACACTAACATTCAGGCATTGCGCTTTAAGCGCACCTTTCCCCGCGATCCAACCGTTACAGGTTTTGGGTCCATTAAAAATATCTTCCGGGTCAAGACCTTGTGCTAAAAGCTCTTTATAGCCGGATTGAACTGCAGCAGGAGCCGCATAGTTAAGTAAAGCTTGCGCTATCAGGCTCTCTACTTTCGCAGCATTGGCTGATGGAGTGAGCCACACAGTGCCTGCCAGTTGGATCTCTAACGGTGTCAGGCTTTTAGGACGCAGGAACCACTCGGCAAGATTGCGGTGCTGGTTCAGCAGGACATGCACAGCGTTGATGATCTGATCAACATCCCTTTGTCCGGAGTTATCCTTTAAACTCAGATAACTTTTGTAGCGCCCCGTATATAAAGTCTGGCGGCTGTCGCCCCCTGGTGCAGGCACGGAAACAGACTCAGGCTCCATATAGATCACCCGCACTTGCGGCACATGAGCCAGCACCAGCTTGCGATAATCATCGGGCGTAACGGGAGTAGATGTCAGAATATTTTGTGGCTCAAAGAACTGGTCCCGGAAATGAATAGTTCCGTCTGCTTGTGTCAGCACATCGACTATCGGAAATTGTGCGCAATAGCCTAATTCAGTCAGGGCGTAACAGAGTTGGTCAAGAATAGTGATACCCGGATCACTCTCGTTATAATTGGTCCACACCTTTCCAGACAAGGCTTGCAGTTGTTTTATTCCGTCCCGCTTCAACACTGCAAAATTGAGCGCATCGGGCAGCGGTTCATCGATAATATAATTATCATCGCCCGTCATGCCTGGCCTCCGACAACTGTCACCAGTGTTATTGCATGCTGCTGGTGTGACACCAATACCGACTCATCGTCATTATCAGCTTCAACACAAACCATCAGGCTTAAACCTGACACTGCGACCACACCAGCCTGAGCAGATAAAAATCGGATTAATTCAGATTGATTAATGTCCTGCGTCAGACTTCTTTGCGGTAAATCACTGTGGATCCAAGGCGATAAGTAGATTCTTAATTGCTGATTTATGGCCTTTTCCATTGCATTTGCATTGGCCTGTGACTCGATAAGCAATGTGGTGCTAATCCTCAGGATCTGATGTTTCAGGTTAAATACACTGAGCTTCGTCATAGCCGAGGTTCGGCATGCAATATGCTGAACTATTGCGGACTGATCTAAAGCGTCAACCACAGGCCTGAACGCGTTGGGTAGTTGTGCATTGCAGTAGCCTTTGACTAAGCCAATGCGAACAGCACCACCTTTTCCAGTGATAGCTTTGGCATAAAACAAATTCATGCAGGCGCTGTGAGCCATATCCACCAAATCGATGGGTGTGACACATCTGTCTTTATTGTTCAGCCGCTGACTGACACGCCGATAAAAACTGCTGTAGCCGCCATAGCTGTTTCTGTTTTCAGCGGGCAATCCACCAAATGAAGGAAATGGCTGCGTAATGCTGGCAATTTGTGGCCATTTGTTTTGCGTAGCGCTAATGCTGTTTGCATCGATTTGCGGTATTTCACCTGCAGGCAAACCAACTGTTGAAACACGAGTCAGCTTCACTGCCTGGGTATCCAGATAACTCAATTTGATATTGATGGCCTTGCCATTGGGTTTAGTCGCTATCGCCAACCAGAAATCAGCATTGGGCATGATAGGTGACACAAGGTAAGACAGGCCCATCTCCGCTTGTTCGATGTTTACTTGCTGAAGGACGCTAAGCTGCTGTTCGGCAGCAGTCGACCGAAGATCGGCGGACGTCAATGACGGAATATAAAAGGTGATAATGCCCGGACAAGTCAGGTTGTTGGTATCGTTTTGCAACACCTTAATTGGTTGCCAACCGTTATTTGTCCAGTAGTAATAGCCAATACTGTCACTCTGTGCTGAGGCTTGATTGTCATCCGCGCTTATTTCGGCAAACAAGGTCAAGCTACAAGGTGCAACAACCCCACTGAGTGACAGATACAAACAACCTTGCCCTCCCGCGCCAGCAAACAGAGGCAGCCCCGCAGAAACAGCATCTTGCGGCGTCAGATTGCAAAAACCATAAGCTTGCTCAGTGTTCGTCGCATCGTAAGCGAGATAAGGTTTGAACGAACCATAATGGTAAAGCTCTAGCGGATAGGCCTGCGGATCGGTGTTCTGCTCAGGAAAAATGTCTGTCACTGCACTGGCGGTATAACTGCCCTGCAAGCTGGACAGCTTTGGACTATAAGGTGGGTTTGGGATCGGTATAGGTTTTGCGGTTTTATCTTTGAGGATCAGCGCTTGCGCGTTGTTAAAACTGATGTATGAAATCACCTGGGCGTACAGACTATTGCCAAAGGCATCATCAGGTGTTTCCAAATCAAACCGCAGATAGCCATTGTTCGCATCAGTGACACCGGGCAATGGCGATAGCGCAAGCTGCGGTATGGCGGTGCACATGGGGTTGAATGTAAAAGCAAAGCTGCTACTTTGCAGATTAAGACCAGGCGGAGTGGATGACTGTTGAAACAAGCAAACAGGATCTTTAGTGAATGCCATCTGTGTTGGCGCTGGCGAGTCAATTTGTGGCTCGTCAGTTAATTGCGACGGTGCGCCATCTGGCCTGCCCAATGGCAACATACGACGGAAGAATGGCGGCAAGAACCGATTCGATTGCGCAACACGCCGCACAACAAACCACCATACAATCATCCGTACTATTCGCTCAAAAATAGATGGTCGCTTTGCTGGATTGACCGGCGGTAATGGACTGCCGCCTGTCTCAGGGGTCAAGTCTTGCCAGCTTTTTGACGTCAGTAAGCTCCATTGCCCTCTAAATGATGTGTTCGTAAATAGTGATGCAACTGTCGCTACAGCTGCATCCTCTGCCGCAACAACCGAAGCCGACGCTTTTTCCGCTGTGACCGCCGCAGTGGTCCCAACTGCGGCCTGTGCTGCTGTTGTCGCCGCAACTGATGCTGATGCCACCGCAACGGACGCTGAAGCTATGACAGCAACAGCTGATGCTATTGCCTCTGCTGTGACTGAAGGCGGAGATGCTGCTTCTACAGCCGCCTTTGCAGCCTTTACTGCTGAGTTTGCAGTGCTCAATGCTGCCTGTGCCGCTATCAAGGCATCCTCTGATGCTGCGGCTTGCGTTTCAGCTGATGTTCCTATGGCTTGGTTTGCCGTTGTTTTAACATCACTGAGCGCGCTGGCCGCTGCAGTTACCGCTGCCGCAACCAGCGATAGTATTTCCGTAGCTCCCTGAGTAAATAAATACTGATTGTACTGAGCGTAATAATCGCAAAAATTAGAGGGCAATTTATCCCAGTTGATATTCAGCGTAAGCGAGCTGAGCGGCTTGGCGAAACACTCATTGCTGCCAACATAAAAACAATCACCCACTTCGGGCATTGGGCCGAATAGTTGTTGCGACCCCGTATTTGCTAATGGCGAACTACTGTTCGCTAATGAAAAATGACTGAACTGGTCTACCTGAACCTGAATACTGACCTTCGCCAGACTGGGAGTCATGCTTAAGTCGACTGACGGACCCAGCATTATTTTGAGCATGGGCCAGGCACTGCTAAAACCATCCGGGCTTTTTGTAAAGGCAACTATGGCGGGCGCTTCCGGTGGCAGCGTGATCTTTATCTCTACACCACAAGGGGCAGCAAGGATCTTGATATCCCCCTGGCTCAGCGCAAACCAGGTTTTTGCCGTGCTTAAGTAAAACTGGTTGCTCGGGAAAGCCTGAATAAAATCAGTAGGCGCAGCGCAGGGATATAAAGAAGAATCGCTTTGAAAGGTTAATGTAACACTGATAGTCCTCAGCCCCCCCTGCAAAAACAACAGAGGAGATGCCAGAGCAAAGCCTTGTTGCACCGACAGCCCCTCATTATTGCCAAAGCCATCCCAACTGACTATTTCCTCTAACGGGTTGCGTGAAACCTGAGCCGGTTTAGCTATGGTGTTCAGATACAAAACCCTGGCGTCCGGGTGGGTTTGATCATAATAAAGTGTCTGCACTGATGAAATCATGGCATGGTTGATTTCAGTGTCGGCCTGATTGGCAAACACTATCCCGCTCTGATCCGGATAGCTCCCTGCCTTGAATAAGGTCCCGGCAGGCAGGTTCAGTGGCTGAGCTTTGTCGGCCAGTTTCAGGCAGACAAACACCTGATCGGCCTCTGCGCTCTGCAAAGATTGCTGCAGGATATGGTCATAATAAAAATCGAGATGCTTTGTGCTGAACTGGTTAATGACCTTTTGTTGCGTTTCCATTAACCGGCTAAAAGCCATCAACAAAGCCGTATCTGGGTAAGGAGTTGCTTGATTTTCCTGTTGATAAAAAGCCTGTGTCGCATGTTCAATCACTTGCACAAAGACATCAAATACGCTGTGAAAAATGCGGCTGCAATTGTTAGCCAGAGATCCAACTGCAACGGGGTCTGTTTCATCCGTTAAAGACAAACCACGCTGGCTGTTTTGGCCGTTGAACCAAACCGGCTCGAAGCTGCGATAAAATGCAGTGTCAGGCGCATTAACCATTCCCTTAGTCGCAGTACAGATACGTTGCTGCAATGCGAGCATGGAGGAGAGTTGGCCGGCCAGTGTTTCTTCTATCATTTTTTTTAGAAAAAGATGCAAGCTGTCAGTGTTGCTGCTTGCATTTAACCCCATGAAGTAAAACCATTTATTAATGGTGGCAAACAGGGTTTGCAGCAAGGGGATCAACCGGTTGACATAGTCAGCGTCGCCGGCTTGTGATTTCAACTTCCCCCCTTCTAACAGCATGAATTCGGCATGATAAAAGCTGTAATCCGTTTTACTGATCGCAGCGAGCAAAATGCAGGGGTCTTTCATAAAAAAAGACTGCCAATGACCAGCAGGTTGATTGTTTTGGTCGTAATACAAAATCAACTGAGAGAATGCAGCAACAAAAGCCAGCCGATCACGGTTGTTTCGCCCGTCAACTTTGATACTGCCGGGGTGCAGCGCCCGGGCAAGTTGACTGTAGCGATTTTCCGCAATGGCGTCTGCATTCATAACTGGCTGACCGGCAAGTGAGTGCCTTCAAGCAGTGAGAATGGGAATACATGGTTGTGGCGCGTATTCGTCTGCTTGATTTTGTACGAAATGGACAGAGTCGCGATACTCCCGTCCTCAGACAACGAAATATCAACATCCTCAACGCTGATCCTCGGTTCACTATTCAACAAGGTTGTTTTAACCGATTGAATAATTTCTTCCTGTAAGGTCGCATCAAGACGACAAAACAGGTAACGGCATAAATCGCAGCCGTAATTGGGCATCAAACTACGGCTGCCTCGTGGAGTTTTCATCAGCAAGTCAATCGACTGATTGATATTGCTTTCGCCAGAACTCAGCTGCAGTTGGTAATTCGCGTTATCAAAGACAGGTGGAAACGACCAGCCTGTTCCTAAGAAGCTACTTTCGTTCATGCTTGATCACCTAGCCTCCAATGATGACGGTAAAACAACCCAACACAATAGAACCACCATGCGCCGTGGAGTCCCCCATTCTGGCCGCCGGCATATTATTAATCATGACAGTGGACGACCCTTTTACTATCGAATCCGGTGGGCCAACGCAGACCGCCATATCACCTACTTTGGCAGCTGGCAATTTACCAATCAGAACTGTAGGTGCGCCCGGCCCGCTTATAGGGCCTCCAACATGGGGGATAGGTGGCAATCCCGGTGTCACCATTGGGCAAGCGTGAAAATCAGTTAAGCGGGCGGCAGGTGGCATAGGTTCTCCCTAACACTCAATTAATCAAGACCATAGCGGCTTTCAGGGTTAGCTCTGTGCCACCTTGAACCTGAGCTGTCATATTGCCTTTTGCCGAATACTGCAGCTGGGCCGTTTCCTTAATATTGTTCCCTGTCGTGCTGACATCGCCACCAGAGCTTTGAATATCGATGCCGGTATTGCCCTTGATACTGACCTTTTGCCCTGCCTGTAAGTTAATGTCTTTATCGCTTTTGATGGTGATACCTGCCGAGGTCATCAGCAGTGAGTTGCCATTCTCGTCTTTCATTTCGATCTGCTTATTTTTGTCATCCAGCACAACGGTGTTTTGCCCCGGCGTGGTCAGCGTCAGTATTTTGTTTTCGTCATCAAACATGATGCGCAGCTCACTTTTGGTGACTATGCCTTTCATGCTGTTTTTTTCATTTGGAGCAAAATCGGAATATGGTTTGTTTTTTTGACTGTAAACACTGCCGAGTATCACCGGATAACGCGGGTCCTGATTCAAAAAACCCAGAATGACTTCGTCGCCAACTTCAGGTAAAAAGAATGCGCCTTGCCCTTGGGTTGAATAAAAATTGGCCAGCCTTGCCCATAAACCGGCTCCTTTGTCATTAAACAACGCAACCTCAACCAGGATCCGATATTCGCTATCCGGATCGGCGTTTATTTTGACGACCGTTGCATTAAATAAGCCTGCAATGCCGGGAACTAGTCCAGCCGCAGAAGGCGCTTCCACTTCATGTTCTTGCACAAACCATTCTTGCGACAAGCCAATATTGATTTCAGTAGCCCAGTTACCATCAGAAATGTTATGCCGCACCGAAGACACGAAATGATCGCCATCAAAACGAGCTCCCATACCGGCCAAGGTCACATAATTTCCGGGCACAACCACAGCTGTTCCCTGAAAGCGGGCATCTCCTGTTATTTTGGACAATTCACTTTTTAACATCTGTGCTTTGGCCCAACTTTGGAGTTCATCAGTGCTCTCTGCGGCCGTTGTTTGCAGCTCGTAGTTGGCCAACCCGACCACTGCAGAAAGCGTTTTGCTGCTTAAATTCCCTGGGCCTGCCAGATTATTAGCAGCCTGCGCTGTGGTTAATTTTTGATTAGGGTAATCCCAGGCGCTCGCCGTGACCTGTGCCAATTGAGTGATGGCATTCAGGTCGGCATTAAATTCAAAAAGATTGTTGCCGTAGGTCAAAGTCAGAACAGAAGTGGTCTCTGAGACAGGATTAAACACCGTCACTTTATTATTGATGGTGCTGACCAGCATGCTGTTCACTTCAGCGCGCGCCAACATGAAGTCCCAATCAGTCACATAATATTGCACCAATTCGGGCAATTGGTTTGAAGTGGCGGTGACCGATGCAGTTAACCCCGCCTGAGCCTGGATCAGGGTACTGATCACATCGCTGTCCTTGGTTTTGCTAAAGGCAGCGCTTTTGCGCCCGACTGTCATTTTTACCGCTTTATCTTTGCATTCGATCTCAAGCATGGGGCCGCTGGAGTTGGCGACACGCAGTGATTGTTTCGTAACTATGCCACTAAAGAGCAGTGTGTTTTTACTGTCGTAGCCCACTTCGATACTGATCTCGTTGCCTGGCACAAAAACAGCCGAAGCGCTGATGACAAAAGATTCTTTGGCGGCGTCTCCGTCCAACAAGGAAATAGTGGCAGTTGCAATACGGTTAATCGTCTGCTCAATATGTATGGCATACACCTGGTAGGCATCCGGTATGGCGGAGCCCCCCGTCTTGATGCTACATGTCACTACACCACCAGGTTTTGTATTAGGCATTTGTCGTATTTCCAGCTTTCAGCGGCGGCACAGTCAATACCGATCCGGGATGCAAACGTCTGAACTTATTCAGGCCATTAAACTGTGCGATTTGCAGATAATAATTTGGCGACAGGTAAATCTGATTAGAGATTTGCGGCAAATTGTCGCCTTCAACAAGGCTGACCAAATGGCTCATATCAGGGGATTTTTTATCATCTTTTTTCGCCAATGTGGCGGCATCAATGGACGACGAGAATTCAAGCGAAATCTTCGCTCTGAGCGGAGTGCCATCGGGCTTAAAAAATGTGTAGGACAAATTGAAGCTGGTTAATACACATTTAAAGGCCAGGCCACTGCCCCAATTAATAATGACGTAATTAGGGCGGTGAATGTCACCGTTATAGTCGTAAATCACTTTCGATAGCTTGCTCACTTCATTTGGTAAATTCACCCTTTTGCTATCAACCACTCCAGTGCAGTCGATCACCAGGTCGAAACTCAATTTTTCACTTAACGTCTTGCTGTATTTGGACGCCGGAGCACTGCTATCGATACTGGTTTCTTCGTTGTATTGAATACTGCGGTTCCATTGCAGTTTTTCAGGATTGAGCATGACTTCATAGTCGCCTTTGGCCACTTTAGTCGTAAAGGTTCCATCGCTATACGCCACTATCTTCATATTGCTCATATAAAAACCAAGCTCCGTTTAACGATCAAAACTGGTTTTTGGCGATTGTTTTTTCAGCTTCTTTAAACAATCCTGGACAATTTTCTGACTCAATGCTGATTGTTCCACAGCACGGCTTTTTTCTTCCCGCACCGCATGGCTTGCGATATGGGTTTTGATGATGAGTTCACGAATTTCTACTGGCATTTCTATTCACCCACTAATTCATTTTTATAAAACACTGAACCGGCAAATCATTTTTTATTCCGGCTATCGTTCACCGTAAAATATTGATAGGCCAACTCAATGGTCTCAATCAGAATGCTGCTTTCCTGCGCTTTCAAATCGCTTACCGACCATTTGATCGGGTAAGCCCTGACAAAATCCCAACTCATGCAGGACTCGCCATGTTCATTCAGCAAATTCAATGAAATATCTTTGACAATAATTGGCTTCGCAAGACCTGAATCAAGGGTAATCTGGCACCACTTAATAAGCGGTGATGCTTCCGATGCGATACCCCGTTTTAAAACCAGATTTGGGTAGGTGGTGATACCGGGTAGCCGATACTTAAAACGATTCTCGCCCCCACTCACCACCTCCTCAACTCCAATTTCAGCACTCAAACCTGAAACTTCCTGAAAGCCAACATCGCTGCCAGTGCTGCGGGAAATTGCTAAGCCAAAATAAAAACCTGTTTTTAAATCAAGCATTATTTGTATTGGTAATAGTCAAAGACTCATAGGCAATTTCTATCGTATCTACGGCCACTTCATTGCCATCAGACTTCAAGTCAGTGCTGGTGATTTTTGTTGGCCAGGCATTGGCTAAACTCCATTGCATGGTTACCTTACCCGCCTCATTCAGCAGCCTGATGATGACAGTGCGGCGCGCTATGGTGTTCATCGTGATTTCCGACATCCAGTTCCAGAAGGTATTGTCACCAACAAAAATTCCGCGTTTCATCGTGACGTTGCCATATTTCACAATACCGGGCATTTTTATGGTGGAGAACAACGGATTGTTACTGGCCCGGTACTCGATAACCTGAACCTCCTTATCCATACCGGACACTTCCTGGAACGAGATCCCTGTCAACTCAGTACCGAAGTCAACGTCAAAACGAAATTTGGGCATTGGCCAGGTTGAGCCTTCTTTTACACCTGTATCAGCCATGATAAATCCTCGATTAAAATTAAAATAAAAACGGTCTGCTTAATGAATTACTGACAGGCTACCAAGCACAAATTAACCGGATGTGGCCTGTTGTTGTTCAAACGAAATAACAATAAATTCAGCAGGATGAACCACAGCCACCTTGACCGATATCCGCATATAGCCGTTAAGCAAATCATCTGCAGTCATGGTGGTACCCAAGCCGACGCTGACACTAAAAGCGGCAGCCGGAGAAGCACCTTGTAAACCACCGTCCTGCCAGACTCCCGTCAGAAAACTGCTGATCATGCTTTGCAGTGCTGCCCAAGTGTTTGCGTTATTGGGTGAAAAGACGTAGGCCCGAGCGGCCAACTTGATCGATTGCTCCAGAAAGGTCATGGTTCTGCGCACGGAAATATAGCGCCAGTCCTGGCTATTGCCATCCAGTGTTCTGGCGCCCCAAATCAATATGCCCTGGCCGTTAAAGAAACGGATGGCGTTGATAGATTTTCCTGAAACTGCATCAATGTTCAGATTTTCCTGATCACTGTCACTCAAACGTATGGGTAACGACACAGCGCCAACAATTGAGGTGTTCGCAGGAGAGTTCCAGACGCCAGCCTCTTGATCATTCACCGTGTAAACACCTGCCATAGCGCCACTTGGCGGCAGAATATTTGCCTCGGTCAGCACATGATTAATGATCTGACCATAGACTGGGCTTGCGACCAAAAGGGCTGCCTGCAGTTGACTGTTTGTCAATGGCTTGACAGGAGGGGTCTGGATCATGCCAAGAATTTGCGCCGCAACCGGATTTGGTGCTGATGGTGGGTTCAGAATGGCTGCAAGCTGCTTTGTATCGCCACCAAACAAGTTGGTGAAATCGATATCAGTGGATTGCATAATCGTAGTGCCAATAAAAGGGTAATAACTGATGCCGTAGTTAAGACCCGCTCTACCAGTACTGTTGCGGAAATTCTGGATGTCATTGGTGTATAAAATAGGGTCTGGATTAGCACCACCAATCACATCAAAAATACATACTGCTGTTTGCATGGTTTCTGCCTGCAACAACATGGTTTCCATCAAGGTGGTATTGTCGTTTAGCGACAACAGCGTCGCTTCCGGACATATATACATAGTTGGTTCAGGCTCTTTTGTTAATAAGGCCAAACCACGCTGCAAATCGGCTAATTGCACATTCGGGTTAACCACACTGACCGACGGGTCTGTCATTGGTTTTCCGCTGGCCGGGCCATAAGAACCGACAGCAACTATGTAGGCGTCGCCCCCGCCATTTTGATAAAACAAACGAATGCTGTTGTACAAATAGTAAATCGTATTAGGGTCTGGCAATATCGAATAATACTGTCCGCCCAAAGATAAATACTCACCTGCCGTAGGTGCTGTCTTTTGCGCAACCAGATAATACTGTGGACTGTATTGCCTGGCAGGATCAGCAGGTGGTGGTGGATTAGGCAACATGAAAATCGCTTGAAACTCAGCGAAAGAACTGATCTTAAACGGTTTATTGTAATAAGATTTACCCTGATATTCTGCATTTGGTGTATAACCAATAAATGCAGGGACAGCGGTAGCCACTGGAACTACGGAATTAGGAAATCCATTAATCTCATTAATATATACGCCTGGGGTTGCAAAGGTAGTGCTCATTTTGTTTATCGCCCTTTCAGATGAGAATTCTTGTTTAAATTGGTATCGCTCGCCCACTACAAATAAATATACATTTCACTGAAAACATACTTATTCGTATCTTTTTGCCTGACCGAAAATTGACCTTTATTTGGTGTAGGTAAACCTTGGATCAAACAGTGTTCAACAGACTGAAATTCTGTGTGCATTGATGCTGGCAACCGATCCACTAAATCGAACAATTTAGTTGGGACCTGCTCCAAAGGAAAAAGCCTTTCTCCTGAATTGAAACTAAGACCCTGTTCTCCATTTGACAAAATTACAGGCTCAGGACCATCAAAAAAATAACGTTCTTTATTGCAGATCATTGGGTTATTTAATTTCGTTTGGCTGCGATTGACCAGGTAATACACCCAATGCATAGCTCTGGCCTTAAACTCAATGACATAGCGAATGGTGTTGCAACTCATCACCAACAGATCATCCAGATAAATGCAGATCACACCAATCACGTTTTGTTGGCTAACCGTCCTGTTGCCCAACTCATCTTTAAGTTGAAGTGGTCTACCACTCTGTGTTTTTTCCGGGATTGTGAGTTTTGAACTGAAACCCACCTGACCACACCAATCGAGTGGTAAATCGGTAATAGATACAAACTGTTCCTCATTAGCCGCCAATAAAAATCTCAGCGGCTCACCCTGTAACTGGTCATTCAGGTAACTGACAAAAGCCACCGCACTATCCTGGCATGTCATATACACACTAAATATTCCATCGCTCATTCTGGTCAGCAGTTTGTATCGGTCCATCAGTTTTTTTGTGTCGCTATCTGCGAGTACTTTGCAGTATTGATATAAACCGTCCGCAAAATAGCTGTGCAACACCTGAATTTGAAAGAGTTGCTTATTCATGGCTGTGCCACAGCTGATGTATCTTGTACTGCAGCGAATGCGCCCTTAATTTGGCCGGATAGCACGCTCACATGTCTGATTTTATAAATCATCGAAGGCAAATATTTTGCCCCCAAAGCCGTCCATAAATTATGAGTTTTGCCTGAAGGAGAATTTTCTATCTCAAACTGTAGAGTGGAGATCCCTTGTGGAAGCGCAGGATGATTGGCACGTGTAAAAGAGAGGTTTTCTTGAAAAAATCCAATAGTAGCGGTCAGAAACTTTAGTGCTTCGCTATATTCGTCGAAGTTTGCGGAAACCAGAATATCAAGATTAAAACAGACTGCCGGATTGGTACGACTTATTTGCGCGGCGTCCTGCCGTTGTCCGCCATAAAACTGCTTATTGATCTCGTATTCCAGATTAACCAGAGTGACTACCAGTTTGTTTTGATTTTTTTGCGGTGAATTACCATTCATATCAACCAGATTGTTTAATACAACGACACTAGCTTCCATCCCAAAATGCGTCATCAGGCTTTGATCCAGTACTTTTCGAATGTATTCGAGTGAAACACCAATCATGTTATTTATCCTGTAAATCCGCTTCTTGTATGAGATTTGTAGTACTGGACGAACTGTTATTGCGGTAGTGGGGATTAGCATTCAGTGCTGACGTACTTCGTTACCTCGTACGGCATCCTTCGAATCGCCGGACTATTCCCTTAACTGACGCAAAACAACTGTGTGATCGCGATTTTAAGAGTAGTGGCCTATCGATGAAGAGATAAGTATCAACGAGGTAACAGTTATAAGATGTTACGGTGTAGTATCGAATATCTGGACTAACTTTCTTATACCTGACATTTGATTCGATTAAATATTGACCTTTTCCAGAAAATCCAATTATTTGTAAAAATAATTGGATTTTTTATAAACAGTTCATGTACATTCATTTTCTGATTTAGTGACAACAGTAAGGAACCGTTATGCAAATTAATCTGAATACCCCAAATACAGCAGCTACATCAACAACTCAAACTGTTGTTCCTGCAGCTCAGACAAAAACCACAACTACAGCAGCCCCTTCTGCTGCAGATACAGTGACATTATCTGCTGAGTCGAAAGCTAAACTAGCGGCAGAGTTGCAACAAGAAGCTAAAGCAGCAGGCCCAACAGTAACTACATTAGGCAGCGGTTGGGGCAATGAACCACCGAAATAATAATTAGAAATAATTTAAGGAGTGTAGTTTGGGTAGTTTTATTATCAGTGTCGCTGAATATCTTTGGATAGCATGTTTACTTACTTTGGTTATGTCAGTATTCGTTCCGGTAGTTCAGTCTTCTAGGGCAACAGCCATTATTTGGGTTGTAATGGGGTTAATTATGGACAAGGTTGCTCCAGAACTGATGGCCTTGTCCACATGGGACGAAGAAATAGCCCGCCATGCTTGGTATTTAGCATGGGTGGTTTTTAATACTCTTACTGTGCTCCTGATATTTTACGTACACAAACGCTTCGCTTGGCAATATTCTAAATTAAGCCAATACATCACCTTATGCTGTGTCGTGATGGTCATTTTGCAAACAGCACGATTAATGGATAGGCTTTTGTTTAATACTGATGTTCTGCCATCCATTTACAAATATGGTGTACCGTCAATTAATATAGCGGTAGCATCTGCAATAGTCTTATGGCTCATCTCTAGTATGATTACTATGAAAAAAGGAATTTGAATCTTATGCTCACCCTTTTATGTTCTGCATTTTCAGTAATCTGCTGCATCTGCTGTATAGTAGTTTACAAGCAAATAGTGTCATTTCCCCCCACAGTTAAACAGATTGAAAACACTGTTGCACAGGAGATGAAAGTAAGAGCGCATCGCCTTTGTATACAAGTTTATGACGCTGAGCGACTTGGTAATACATTCGAACGAAAGAAGGCATATGAAGAGTTTCAGGACAACTTGTATTTGTACCTTGAAGACTATCAAGCCGAAGTAGCTCAGCGATTAAAAGAGTACAAGGTCCACACTATTTCGGCTTACGGTTACATTCGAATTATGAAATAAAAATCTAGTTTCTTCAGAACACGACCTTTTGATTTTGACTTTAGTGGTGATGCATGCTGATGCTCTTAGCTGGTTTTGTATCAACATCTCTTTTAATTGGCCCACTGCTTCTCATACGAATAAAATGCAGGTTTTGCCAAACTTAGGTTTGGCTGATACTGCTTCTTTAGATAATGCTGAATATCCTGCTGAACCTGATGTACCACATCCAAAATCTCTGCCAGATTAAACTCTTCGCTATGGAATACAAAGATTTTATTAGCGGGTTCCAGCCAGCAAAACATAGCTTCGTTATCCATCCAGGTGATCACCTGATTAAAACTGGTTAAGTGGTGAGCGTTGTATCGGCGCATTGCGCTGTTGTCCCGCACCGAATGATCTAATTCATCAGCATGACGCCACAAAGCTTCATTGCGCAGTGGATGGTTAAGATCCGGTAAATTGATTTCACAGCGTAAAGCCATAGCTCTGTGGCATATATCCAACCCCTGCTCGCCGCAGCATTTAGCAGGCCAGAATATCCGGGATAATTGATGGGTGTGGATCAGAATTAAATGCACAGCGTCATACATATCTTCACAAGCGCGGCGCTGACAATCCCAGTCTTCGGACCAGTCCTGTAATTGTTTAATAGCTCTGTCCAGCTCTTGACCAGCCTCCACTATTAATTCAGATTGCAGTTCCGCTTGCTTCATATATAGCAGTATTTCTTTGGCATCCATTTCAGCACTCCTTTAAGAAGAGACAACACCCTTAATCGGGTACTCTGTTAGTTGAGTGTAGAAAGCATCAGAGCCTTTGCAAGCATGCCAAAGTGAAGCTAAGTTATAGATTTTTCGATAATTACCCATTTTAGGTTTACCGATAAATCTAAGCTGCTGAGTTAGCGTGATATCGAACCTTTTGGTTTTTTCATATTTTTTTTGTATTTATTTTCAACAATCTGCGATTCAATTACACAGTAAACCCGATTAGGTGCAATTGCACTTCAGTTCAACGACCGCTGCAATACAACAGTTCATCAAATAGTTACATCTGTTTTTTAAACTTTGACGTACAATACCCGCCTTTTTCGGCGCCTCTGAGGAATTTTATGCTGGGCTTTTTTGAACGATTAACCAAACCTTTCCCTGATGACGAGCCAACTCAGCCGCCTCAAGGCTTATTTGCATTTTGTTTGCACTACAGCAAAGGTATGGTGCTGCCGCTGATCCTGATGTCTATCGCAACAGCACTGCTGGCTGCACTGGAAGTGTCCTTATTTGGTTATATGGGGCAACTGGTAGACTGGCTGGTGAACAAAAACCCTGAAACCTTCTGGCAGGAAGAGCAGGACACCTTGATCACAATGGCCATAGTGATGTTGGTGGTGTTACCTGCTTTAGTGTTTTTCCACTCTGCACTTATCCACCAGACGATATTGGGGAACTATCCTATGTCGATCCGCTGGTTAGCACACCGTTATTTATTAAAACAAAGTCTTGGCTTTTATCAGAATGAATTCGCAGGCCGCATTGCCACTAAAGTGATGCAAACAGCTTTGGCCGTACGCGAAACCGCCACAAAGCTGCTGGATGTAATGGTGTATGTGGTGGTGTATTTTGGCTCTATGTTGTATCTGATAGCCGATGCTGACTGGCGTTTAGTACTGCCGATGCTTGCATGGTTAGTGATCTACACCGGCTTGCAGTTCTATTTTGTGCCACGCCTGAAACAGGTCGCTACTGAGCAGGCCGACGCCCGTTCAGAAATGACAGGCCGTATTGTCGACAGCTACACCAATATCAGTACCATCAAATTGTTCTCCCACACAGCCCGTGAGTCTGATTATGCCCGCGACAGCATGCAGCTGTTTCTGGTGCCTGTGTATAAACAAATGCGGCTGGCAACCTGGCTGAACATTTGTGTGCAGGGTCTGAACTATCTGTTGGTGTTCTCGATTGCCACTCTGGCGATATGGTTATGGTCCGTCAATGCGGTAACTGTGGGTTCTATTGCTATCGCAGTCAGTCTGGCGCTGCGTTTAAACGGTATGTCGCAGTGGATCATGTGGGAAGTCAGTGCGCTGTTTGAAAACATAGGTACTGTGGCTGACGGTATTGCAACTTTGTCTCAACCGCATCAAATCGTCGATAAAACCGATGCCAAACCTATTGAAGTGTCACAAGGTCAGATTGAATTTAAGCAGCTGAACTTTAACTACGGCAAAGTCGCAGGAGAACATGGCCCTGTTATTGATGGTCTGGAGTTGTCGATTAAGCCAGGTGAAAAAGTAGGTTTAGTGGGCCGCTCTGGTGCAGGTAAATCGACCTTGGTGAACTTGCTGCTACGTTTTTATGATGTTAATTCCGGCCAGATTTTAATAGATGGTCAGGACATAAAAACCGTATCGCAGGAAAGTTTACGCGCTCATATCGCTATGGTCACGCAGGATACGTCTTTGCTGCACCGTACTGTGCGGGAAAACATTTTGTACGGCCGACCAGGCGCAACTGAAGACGAAATGTTTGAAGCAGCCCGTTTAGCTGAAGCCGATGCCTTTATTCAGGAACTGACCGATCCTAAAGGCAATAGCGGCTACGACGCTCAGGTCGGCGAACGGGGTGTGAAACTTTCAGGTGGTCAGCGTCAGCGTATAGCTATTGCTCGGGTACTTTTGAAAAACGCCCCTATCCTTATTCTGGATGAAGCAACCTCAGCACTGGATTCAGAAGTGGAAGCCGCGATTCAGCACAGTCTGACTCAGCTGATGATAGGGAAAACAGTGATTGCCATTGCGCACCGTTTATCAACCATAGCCGCAATGGACAGACTGATAGTGCTGGACCAGGGTCGTATCGTTGAGCAAGGCAGCCATCAGGAACTGATTGCCAAAGGTGGGATTTACGCTCAATTATGGGCGCATCAAACTGGCGGTTTTATTGGGGTGGAATAAAAATTTGGAGTCAGATCACATTGTTAACCGTTAACAATGTGATCTGACCCCATTTTTATTAGCTTAAACGAGGATCGGTTTCTGCAACCATAGGCTGCTTTAAATGTTCATTTCTAAACTGCAGTAACACCGGAAAAGGTTTTAAATCGACCAAATCACGGAATAACACCCAGTCTATAAGAGTAAACAGGCTGATACTCAGATAATCCCAGCGTCCAAATTGCCCTGCCCTGATTTGCAGCTCCAGCGCTTCCAGCGTTGCCTGAATGCGCTCATGCTGCAGATTAAAAAACAATTTATCTTCGGTGATATCAAAACCTGAACGCTTACAAAGTAGCAATTCAACCAGCGAATCTGTGCAGGCATTGATGGTGGTCAGGCAATTCTCTTGATCCCAGCTCAATGGTTTTAAATTTAACTTTTGAGCCAGATATCGGTAAATGACTCCGGAATCAAAAATAACCTGCTCGTCATCCACCAGAACCGGTACTTTGCGCGCTGGGTTGTGTTTCACCAGCACTGAGCGTCCTTCCGACTCAAAAATATTCAACGCAATAAACTGATAAGGCTGACCAGCCAGGACTAAACGTAAACGGCGCACAAAAGGCGAAGCCACTGAACCTAATAACTGCATAACCTACTCCATTTTCAGATCATGAGTTCAGTGTACAACCTTAATAAGTCGCTTAGATAGCCCTGAATGTTGTTTAATCCGGACTCACTGCTGAGAGTTTTTTCAGCTCAAACTGATAAGCTGCCTGAGCCACTTGCGCGATAATGGCTTCATTGCTTCGTGCTGATTCAGCCGAATCCTTGACAAATACTGCCACCAATAAAGGCCGTCCATCAGGCAATATAATGATGCCTGCATCATTAGTCGCCGCAGTTTTTCCTGCTCTAACGCCCGAAGTACCGGTTTTATGCGCCACTATAGTGCCTGCAGGTAACAGGCCTTTTAACCGCTGTGGTCCTGTGGTGGTTTCCACCATCCACTTCCACAATAAAGCCTGAGAAGTTTCAGACAGCTGCTTTTTTTGCTCAAACTTTTTCAGGATCTGAGCGGCACCTTTCATCGAAGTCCAGTTTTGATACTGCACCTGATCATCGGCATGCATTTGTGCTTCATTTGCGACCACTTCGGTTTCTTTAATACCTAACGACTGAATATAGGCATGTAGCGCTGCAGGTCCACCAACCAGTTCAAATAACAAATCACAGGCTACGTTGTCACTATGCGAAACTGAATACTGCAGCAGTTGCTGCACAACAACAATAAACTCTTCACCCTGATGATCTTTCATCATAGGAGACCAGGTATTTTGCAATACTTCAGCACGTTTCACCGTCACAGATTGGTTTAAATCCAGTTTGCCTTGATCCGCCTGATGCAGCGCAA
>JAHIWM010000229.1 GCA_018815765.1 Gammaproteobacteria bacterium
AGGTTTGCATACCCAATTCACGGGATTTGCTCATTACCGCTTTAATTTCTCCTATTTCGCCACGTTTAATTAAATCGGCAATCAACGGTGAATTGAGCAGCACTTCAATAGCAGCCACCCGTTTTTTACCATCCATAGTAGGCACCAATTGCTGGGCTACGATGGCGCGTAAATTCAGGGATAAATCAAAAAGTAACTTGCCATGCTTTTCTTTCGGCACTAAATGCATAATACGATCAATCGCCTGATTGGCATTGTTGGCGTGCAAAGTGGCTATACATAGGTGGCCGGTTTCGGCAAAAGACAAAGCGTATTCCATCGTATCCTGGCTGCGGATTTCACCTATTAAAATCACATCAGGAGCCTGACGTAACGAGCTTTTTAGCGCAGCTTCAAAGGATTCGGTATCTATCCCTACTTCACGTTGGGTCACCAGGCTTTTTTGGTGATCGTGCACAAATTCAATCGGATCTTCGATAGTTAAAATATGACCACGGGCATTTTGATTGCGATAGCCAAGTAATGCCGCCAGTGAGGTGGATTTACCAGCGCCTGTGCCGCCAACAAAAAGCACCAGCCCACGTTTGGACATAATGATGTCTTTCAGCACATTCGGCAGACCCAAATCGTCGGCTTTTGGAATAATGGTGACAATACGACGTACCACCATACCGGCCTGATCACGCTGCCAGAAGGCGGATACCCGAAAACGTCCGGCGTCGTTGGCTATGGCAAAATTACATTCTTTGTCCTGCTGAAATTGAGCTTGTTGTTTGGCTGTCATGGCGGATAACACCAACGCCAGCGATTGTTCAGGGTTCAGCACCTGCTCGGCTATTGGCTGCATTTCGCCGTTAATTTTGGCGGATGCCGCAAGGCCAGCCGTGATAAATAAATCCGAAGCACCAGCAGCTACCATTTTATGTAAATAGTCGATTAAACCCATTGCTGTTACCCCATCCGGCCCATAGAGCCCATGCTATTAAAGGAGTTTTTGTCCTGAGCTTTGGCCAACGCATCTTTTTGATTAATAGTTCCTCTGTTCACAAGATTAATCAGGCATTGATCCATGGTTTGCATACCATGAGAGGCGCCGGTCTGGATCACCGAATACATCTGGGCAATTTTATCTTCACGAATTAAGTTTCGAATGGCCGGAACCCCGAGCATAATTTCATGTGCTGCTACCCTGCCTCCGCCATTTTTCTTCAACAGCGTTTGTGAAATAACAGCTCTCAATGACTCAGACAACATAGAACGCACCATGGCTTTTTCTTCACCCGGGAATACGTCAATAATCCTGTCTATGGTTTTTGGTGCCGAGGTAGTATGCAAAGTACCAAACACCAAATGACCGGTTTCAGCTGCTGTCATCGCCAGACGAATGGTTTCTAAATCCCGTAATTCACCGACCAAAATTACATCAGGGTCTTCACGCAGAGCTGAGCGCAAGGCATTGCTAAAACTATGGGTATCCCGGTGCACTTCACGCTGGTTGATTAAACTCAGTTTATTTTGGTGCACAAACTCAATCGGATCTTCTATCGTCAGAATATGATGGTTTTTGGTGGTGTTGATGTAGTCAATCATCGCCGCCAGAGTAGTGGATTTACCTGAGCCTGTTGGGCCAGTCACCAGCACCAGACCACGCGGGTTGTCCGAAATACTGCGAAACACATCGGGAGCATTTAAATCTTCAAGGCTTAACACATCACTTGGGATGGTACGAAACACAGCAGCAGCGCCGCGGTTTTGTACAAAAGCATTAACACGAAAACGGGCTAAGCCTGGTACTTCAAAAGAAAAGTCGGATTCGAGCTTTTCTTCGTATTCTTTACGCTGACGGTCATTCATAATGTCGTACACCAAAGAGTGCACAGCTTTATGGTCCAAAGCCGGAATATTTAAACGTCGCACATCCCCATCGACCCGAATGAGTGGCGGTACACCGGCTGATAAATGCAGATCCGAAGCTTTATGTTGCACACTAAAGGCGAGTAATTCGGTAATATCCATGATGAAAAGCACTCCAAAGCAAGGGCTAAGAACAGAGTTGATATGACAAACAACATAGCAGAAGCGTTGAAATCAGCCTACAACGCCATCACAGAATTTCAGACAAAACAGCAATTAAACCAACAAAGCCGCCTTATTGCCGTTAGTAAAACCAAACCAGCAGCCTCTGTTGCTGCGGCCTATCAGGCAGGTCAACGCGCTTTTGGTGAAAACTATGTGCAGGAACTGGTCAGTAAAGCAACAGAACTGCACCAGCTTGACGGCATAGAATGGCATTTTATTGGTCCTATTCAGTCGAATAAAACCAAAGACATAGCACTGTATGCCGACTGGGTGCACAGCATAGACAGATTAAAAATTGCGGAACGTTTATCAGCACAGCGGCCTTTGGATAAAGCCCCGCTGCAGGTGCTGCTGCAGGTTAATATCAGTGGCGAAGAATCCAAATCGGGCATAGAACCTGCGGATTTAATAAATCTAGCAGCTCAAGTCGCTAGATTGCCGCAGCTTAGACTCAAAGGCTTAATGGCCATTCCAGAGCCGGGAAAAGGCGCTGAAGCATTTGAGCAAATGCAAAAGTTGTCGCTGCAATTGCAACAACAACATCCTGATGCAAAAGAACTTTCTATGGGCATGTCAGATGACTGGCAAGACGCTCTGCGCTTTGGTTCTACTATGATAAGATTAGGCACGGCCATTTTTGGAGCCAGGGAAACACATTCTGATGATAGATAACACAGTGGCATTTATCGGTGCCGGCAATATGGCGCAGTGCATTATCGGCGGTATGATTCAGCAGGGTTATCCGGCTGAAAATATTATTGCCGCCAATCGCAATGCAGAAAAATTAAAGGTCTTGAAAAGCCAGTACGGCATTGCAACCACCACAGACAATATTGAAGCTGTGACCAAAGCTGATGTGATAGTACTGGCGGTGAAACCTCAGATGATGGCTGAAGTCTGTCAGCAACTGATAGAGCTAGCGCCTGAATGTCAGGAAAAACTGTTTATCTCAGTCGCCGCTGGTATTTCTGTTGAGCGTTTTGAACAGTTATTGGGCCAGGTGCGTATTATCCGCGCTATGCCGAATACCCCGGCTTTGGTGGGTTTAGGCGTAACAGGTTTATTTCCAAGCCGCTGCTCTGTCTACGAGCAATCCTTTACCGAAAAGCTGTTTGCAGGGACCGGCAAAACTGTCTGGCTGGAAAAAGAGCAGGACATTAACGCCATTATTGCGGTCACTGGCAGTGCACCAGCCTATTTTTTCTACTTTATGCAGGCCATGCAACAGGTCGCGCAAGAGCTAGGTTTTGATGAAAATCAGGCCAAAGCAATGGTGGCGCAAACGGCTTTAGGTGCAGCTACTATGGCCAACCAATCAGACTTATCTTTTGAAGCGCTGCGTGCTCAGGTGACGTCTAAAGGGGGCACCACACACGAAGCCATTGAAACTTTTAAACAACATAATCTTGAAAGCATGGTCAAAGACGCCATGTATGCAGCGATACGCCGTGCTGAAGAAATGGCAAAAACTCTTTAAGGACTCATAATGACCGAAGCATTCTTTTTTCTGTTAAGCAGCCTGATCAAACTTTATTTGATGGTGGTGTTATTACGCATTTGGTTGCAAAGCGCTAAAGCTGATTTTTACAATCCGTTTAGCCAGTTTGTGGTCAAGGCGACTAATCCGGCCATTGTTCCGCTGCGCCGTTTTCTGCCAAGCATGGGCCCGGTCGACACGGCTAGTTGGATCTTTGCTTTTGCCATTTGTGTGCTGCATGTGGCTATAGTACAACTGCTGCAATTAGGTCAGGTGCTTTATATCTATCTGCCGTTAAGTGCACTGGTATTGTTGATCACCGAAGCGCTGCAACTGGCATTCTGGATTTTAGTGATCCGCGCTTTACTGAGCTGGTTCAGTCAGGGCCGTAATCCGGTAGAACTGGTGATGCACCAATTAACCGAACCTTTATTACGTCCGGTACGTAAAGTGGTCCCGGTGATGGGTGGTCTGGATTTGTCTTTACTGGTGGTGCTGTTAGGTATCCAGTTTATCCAGATTTTATTGAGTAATATGTTACGTGGTTTCTAAATGTTAACCCGACTGGCCAATGGCGATGTCCTGCTGCAATTGCATGTGCAGCCAGGTGCCAGTCGTGATCAGTTTTTAGGTCTGCATGGCGATGCCATCAAGGTAGCGATTAAAGCACCTCCTGTTGATGGCAAAGCCAATGCGCATTTACAGCAGTTTCTGGCATTGTGTTTTGACGTTCCTAAACGTCAGGTACTGCTGGAAAAAGGCGAACTGAGCCGGCAGAAAAAATGGCGCATTGTCGCTCCCTGCTCTGTTCCCGATGCCTTACAACCCTATCTGGAGTCCTGATGAAAATTTATCTGCTGGCTGCAAGCCTGGTTCTGGCCCTGTTTATAAGCCCACTTCAGGCTGAACAAAAAAAAGTCTTAGGGCCATGGGATGTTCATTACATCGCTTTTGACAGCACCATGCTCGATTCCAAAGTGGCACAAAGTTACCAGTTACAACGCAGCAGGTACGAAGCTGTGCTGAATATCTCGGTTCTGAACAGCAAAGACCAAAAAGCACAACAAGTGCGAATTTCAGGCACTGCCACTGATTTAACTCAAAAGCAGATTGAACTGACCTTTCGTGAAGTGAAAGAAGGGGACGCCATTTATTATCTGGCGCAGGTGCCGGTGCACGACCAAAAACACCTGAACTTTAAACTGGATATCTGGCAAGGCACAGAGAACCAGAAGTTGGAGTTTTCTCAAGTCTTCTACACAGAATAATCCTCTTTTTACGGCTCAGTATCCCTGAGCCTTTTTGTTTCAAAGGTTTCCCTTATGCATAAACTTGTTTTAGCCACTGGCAATAAAGGCAAATTAGCCGAGTTATCTGCCCTGCTCGCACCTTTTGACTGGCAGGTGTTGCCGCAGTCCGATTTTCAGGTGCCGGATGCTATTGAAGATGGTTTAAGTTTTATTGAAAACGCGCTGATTAAAGCCCGCCATGCCAGCCGTTTAACCGGCTTGCCCGCTGTTGCAGATGATTCAGGTTTAGCTGTGGATGCTTTAGGTGGCGCGCCCGGCATTTATTCAGCCCGTTATGCCGGTGAACATGGCAATGATTTAAAAAATCTGCAGCAATTGCTGTCGGATTTAAAAGATGTACCACAAGGCGAGCGTGCAGCTCAGTTTCATTGTGTGTTGGCTTTTGTCCGTCATGCGAACGACCCGGTTCCTGTGATAGCTCATGGTATCTGGCACGGCCAAATTGCTTTTGACGCTGCAGGTTCAGGTGGTTTTGGTTACGATCCTATATTTATTCCTGATGATGCCCAAAGCGCAGCGTCAACACAGTGTACTGCTGCAGAATTAACAGCAGAGCAGAAAAAGCAGGTAAGCCACAGAGGCAAAGCCTTGCGCTTATTGGTGTCTTTATTAAAAGGTGAACAACTAAAAGGCGAACAAGGTTGATGAACCTTGCATCAACCATACAGCTGCAACTGCCGCCGCTGGCACTTTATATCCATATTCCATGGTGTATTCAAAAATGTCCTTATTGCGACTTTAACTCGCATGCGGTCAAACAAGGCATTCCGGAGCAGGAATATATCAGCCATTTATTGGCTGATTTACGTCAGGATTTAGGTTATGTGCAGGGCCGTAAAATCAGCTCTATTTTTATTGGCGGCGGTACGCCCAGCACTTTTACCGGTGAAGGCATTCAGGCCATTTTAGATGGTGTACGCACAGAGCTACAGCTGACAAGAGATTGCGAAATCACCATGGAAGCCAACCCTGGCACTGTGGAAGCAGCACGTTTTGCCGCTTATGTGGCGGCAGGTGTCACCCGTTTTTCTATTGGCGTACAAAGTTTTCAGACCGAACAACTGAAAGCCTTAGGCCGTATTCATGATTGTGATGAAGCGATAAAAGCCGCACAACTGGCCGCTACTCTGCCATTACAAAGCTTTAACCTGGATTTAATGCACGGCCTGCCCAATCAGGATGTCACAGGTGCTTTGGCAGATTTACAGCAAGCTATTGATTTAAAACCACCGCATTTATCCTGGTATCAACTGACGATTGAACCAAATACCGCCTTTGCGTCTCGCCCTCCTGTGCTGCCGGAAGACGAAGCCTTATGGGATATTCAGGAGCAAGGCCATCAGCTGTTACAACAGCATGGCTACACTCAATACGAAATTTCAGCCTATAGCCAGCCAGGCCTGCAGTGCAGACATAACCTGAACTACTGGCGTTATGGCGACTACTTAGGTATTGGCTGTGGTGCTCATGGCAAAATCACTGTGCCAGAGACTGGCAAAATTATCCGGCCAGTCAAAATTAAACACCCCAAAGGTTATATGGATATCAGCAAAGGTTATCTGGATGAAAGCACTGAAGTGCAGCCTGATGAT
>JAHIWM010000230.1 GCA_018815765.1 Gammaproteobacteria bacterium
ACCTGAGACAGCAGAGGCAGAATAGTAGTACCGCTGTGACCGCCGATGACAGGAACAATCAATTCAGCAGGGTTTTTGCCCTTTAATTCAGCAACAAAAGTCTCAGCGCGGATCACATCCAGTGTAGTGACACCGAATAAACGCTTAGGATCATATGTTCCTGCTTTTTTGAACACTTCAGCAGCGATAGCTACAGTAGTATTCACAGGGTTAGTGATCACGCCCACTAAAGCTTTAGGGCAGTTTACAACAATGGCTTCCGCCAGGTTTTTCACTACGCCAGCGTTAATGTTGAATAAATCAGAGCGGTCCATACCTGGTTTACGAGGCATACCAGCTGGGATCATCACGATATCTGCACCAATCAGCGCTTTATCCAGGTCTTCTTTACCAAAACCTGTAATCTTTACCGCTGTCGGGATATGACTTAAATCTACAGCAACACCTGGTGTGACCGGGGCTAAGTCGTACAGGGCTAAATCAGTACCAGCTGGTAAGTTTAACTTCAATAATAAAGACAGAGCCTGACCTATACCACCAGCAGCACCTAATACGGCAACTTTCATGCTATTCTCCCAATTTACGGTTCATAAGAAACGCGCCAACAATACTGAAATGTGGCACAAAATACAAATCACTTACGCCTAAAGTCTAAGCATTTTATCTGATTTTGGTGTAATTTACTTGCTGAACCACAGTATTAGTCCTAGTTCGGCCAAGACGGCCGGAAAAACAAAAAGTTTAATTAAAAATGATGACTAAACAATCGAAACAAGAAGCTTTGATCCAAGCCTTTAAATCCTTATTAAAAGAAGAACGTTTTGGCTCACAAAGCGATATTGTTGAATCACTGAAGGCTGAAGGTTTTGACAATATCAGTCAGTCTAAAGTGTCCCGCATGTTAAGCAAGTATGGTGCTGTACGCACCCGTAATGCTAAACAGGAAATGGTGTATTGTTTACCACCTGAATTAGGTGTCCCCACAACGAAAAGCCCACTGAGACAGCTAGTGCTGGATATTGAGCACAACGATGTGATGATTATTATCCGCACCAGCCCTGGCGCAGCTCAGTTGATTGCCCGCTTACTGGATTCTGTGGGCAAAGCTGAAGGCGTATTGGGAACTATAGCCGGAGATGACACCATTTTTATCGCGCCGACCAGTGTCAAAAACATTAACTTCACCTTAAATAAGGTGACTGAGTTATTTGAAAAGGTCTGAACCGGCCTGCTGTTCCAAAAAATTGATCGAGGGGGCAAAAAAAGCAGCCCCCGCTTCAATCTGACAGTAATCTAATAATAAATCTGCGTTTTCAGTAGCCAGCCCTAAACGGTTCACTAACCAGGCTGGTACATCCACAGCATTGGCTGAAAAGCCAACAGAAATCATACCTTGCGAGCGAATATCAGCCACAGGCATATTTTGCCAGAGAATTTGTTTACGGCCATGTTCATTCTCTAATGCAGTTTTGTCGGCATGAGAATTTGCCTGACGCTGTGCTGAGGGCACCAATTGACCATCCAGCTTATTACGTCCCATTACAGCTTCCTGCTCTGGCATCGTCAGTTGCTGCCAGCGCTGTAAGTCATATTGATAGCGCATCATATACACATAGCTGCCAGCACTCATGGCGCTTTTTGGATCGTTACTAATCAAAGCACAGGAGCGTCGTTGTTTGCCTTTAGGATTATCCGGAGTATCGTGAAACCCTGTCAGATTACGCCCATCCAGATAACGAAATGCATGCAATTGTTCGTACAGGTCCACATGTTGCTGCAGCAAAGAGTAAATTTGTTGAGTGGCTATATGAATAACATCAAAACGGTCTGCACGAATTTGAATCAATAAGTCAGGTGATACAACAGGCAAACCTGCAAGGTTGTCTGTAAAATCTGGCCAGAATTCTGGTTGTTGCTGCGGATACAAATGTGGCCAGTAGTTTTGTCCTACGGCGACTACCACATTAAGCATTGCTTCAGAAAACTGATCCGATAAACGCTCAACCAACATAGGTACTTTGGCTAACTGCAGGCGTACATAATGCTCATGGCCATCTAAGGCATTCAGCAATACATAACAACAATGCAAGTTTGCTTCGGCACAGATGCCTGATTGTTCCCGAGCCATAACCATCTCATCAGAATTAAGGGTGGGCGATCATACCAATTTGGTGGGTATTGGTCAGTAGTTTTCACATCAGTCAGCGACAGACAGACAATTGCCCTGTTTCCTTGTGAGATATATCTCACAAATCAGTAAGCCAATGTAGCTTTTATTGCAGGCAACACTCTAATAACAAACAACTAAACTCATGATTAATAATGAAATATTACCAAAAAACCATAGATTACAATAATGTTTCACTACAAGTATTTAACAAACAGGGTCCTTTTCCAGCGATAAATGTACGATAATTAATTCGTCGCTGGATGTGACGGTTAAACAAGATGTTTAGCAGGACAAGCTACAAGAGGTAGCAGCAGGAAGCAAGGATACCAAAGGATTGTGCAGGGCAGCACAAGGATGAACAGGACAGGCTCCGGAGTGAGCATACATCTTCAGGATGAAGATACAAAGGATAAGGACTCTGCCGGAGGCAGAAGGTACTCTCAGGATGAGAGTTACATGGAGAAGGATGCTGCGAGGATGCAGTTGGACTGTTCAGGACGAGCACAGGGATGATCCATCAGGGATAGTGGTTGGAAGGACGCCACCAAGTTTTAGGGGCCGCGAAGTTCGCGGCCCGTCTTATTTTCAGAGCACCGCTTTTTATTTCCTCCTCATGATAATCAGCAACATCACAAATGCACCATATTAATGCACTCCGCGCGCCACACTGACGCACTTTAGAGTTTTCGCACTAACAATAATGTTGTTTTTTTCACCAGGGCTCTTTTCCTGTTTGAAAACAGCTGTTAGATTACAGGCGTTCTTTGCAAAATGATTTGGCGACTGCACTAAAACAGCGCACAGGTCCGTGGCTAAGACCACAAGAAAAAACCCCGGAAGCTTGCGCCGCCGGGGTTGTCTGATAAAGACAAAGGACAAGGATAGACGAATTTGGTGGTACGGGTTTAGTTGCCAAGACCAACTGCTACTTGCGTAGCGGCTGGCTTGGCAACCAGCTCCTGAGAAGCCCCACCGGCTCTCCCCAGGCTGCCTACTTTACTGTCGATACAAATTCAGGATAGGCTTCTACACCACACTCTGAACGATCAACACCTTCATATTCTTCCTGCTCTGTGACACGGATACCTACTGTCATTTTCAAAGCAAACCACACTATTAAACTCGCCACAAAAACCCAGACGAAAATAGTAGCAGCACCAGCCAGTTGACCCATTAATGAGGCAGACTCTTTGGTCAGAGGAACAATCAATAATCCAAATAAACCCACAGTACCGTGCACAGAAATCGCACCTACAGGGTCATCAATTTTTAACTTGTCTAAGGCCAGGATAGAACCCACCACTAACACACCGGCAATAGCACCGAAGATAGACGCTTCTAAAGGTGTTGGTGTTGAAGGTTCTGCGGTAATAGCCACCAAACCAGCTAAAGCACCATTTAACGCCATAGTTAAATCAGCCTTTTTAAACAACAGCATAGACAGGCCAATTGCAGCAATAGTTCCGGCAGCAGCGGCAGCATTGGTATTTAAGAACACCACAGCGACAGCATTAGCGTTAGCAATATCGCCTAATTTCAATACTGAGCCACCGTTAAAGCCAAACCAGCCTAACCACAGAATTAAAGTACCTAAAGCCGCCAGTGGCATATTGGAACCAGGGAATGCATGAGCTTTGCCGTCCTTACCGTATTTGCCTTTACGGGCGCCTAACAGGATAACGCCAGCTAAAGCAGCGGCAGCACCAGCCAAATGCACTATGCCTGAACCTGCGAAGTCAGAGAAACCTAAATCACCTAAGCTGTATAAACCAAACACAGACTGACCACCCCAGGTCCATGAACCTTCCATTGGGTAAATCACACCGGTCATTACCACAGCAAAAGTCAGGAAAGCCCATAACTTCATACGCTCAGCCACTGCACCAGACACAATCGACATCGCTGTTGCTACAAAGACTACCTGGAAGAAAAAATCTGAAGCTTTGGAATAAATAGCTTTACCTTCAAAACCGTTTTCACGCTCAGCGAAACTAGTTAAAGTTTGAGCTACATCCACTTCACCGATACCAGTTAAAAAGTAGCCACCGCCATACATTAACTGGTAACCACAGACCAGATACATCACACATGATACTGAGTACAGCACCACGTTTTTAGTCAAAATTTCAGTGGTATTTTTCGCACGTACCAGACCAGCCTCAAGCATTGAAAAGCCAGCGGCCATCCACATCACTAAAGCGCCACACACCAGAAAGTAAAAGGTGTCCATCGCAAACTGTAAATGATAAATTTGTTCCTGCATGATTTACCCCTTAGATGGCTTCTGAGTCCATTTCACCTGTGCGGATACGCACTACTTGTTCCAGATCATAAACGAAGATTTTTCCGTCACCGATGCGGCCTGTGTGTGCAGCTTTTTGGATCACTTCCAATAAACGCTCGACGTTTTCATCCAATACCGCGATCTCAAGTTTTACCTTAGGTAAAAAATCGACCTGATATTCCGCTCCCCGATAGAGTTCTGTATGACCTTTCTGACGACCGAAGCCTTTCACTTCTGTCACAGTAAGACCTTCAATACCGATGTCCGCAATCGCTTCACGGACATCGTCAAGCTTGAATGGCTTGATGATGGCACATACGAGTTTCATGGTTATTATCCTTATGGTGTCTTGTTGCATTTGCCAATAAGACAAGGAAACCTTGTGCCAAGATTTATAAGTTATACTTTTCAATGAGTTATGAAATTTATATTTAAATTCTCAAAAAAAATGCACCAATAAGGTGCATTTTTTCACTGCCAGAGTGCAGCAGATGAGCAAAAAAAATCGAATCAGGCAGGTAAAAACTGCTGCCATTGAGTCAGTAAATGCAGCAGATCTTCCAGACCACATTCGGCATAAAGCTGGCTTTGATCCAGCTCCAGATCCTGTTCAAGATCTAACTCAGTGTGAGCACTTTCGTCCTGCAACAACGCATAATGACAAATCACCACTTCAGAGGCCTGTACTGTCAGGCGATACTCTTTGCCATCCCATTGATACTGACTTTGTGGCCTGAGCTGCTGTAGCTGCTCCAGCAGCGACTGATACGCACTTGCCTTGGGCTCAAACTCATCCAATAAAAAACACTGTAAAGCCAGTTGCTCAGAACTTAACTTCAGGCTGTAGCGCTTCGCATCAGTGTTGTAGATAAAATCGAATTCCATACATCATTCCCGCGTCATCGTCGCAACAACGTTCCCGACAGTTGCGACATACCGTCCATCCATGGACATAAAAAAGGCCCGCTAAGCGGGCCTTTTTAGCATAACCTTAAGGCAATTATACAGCTTGCTGGATAATCACGTTGGCCGCTTTGCTGGTGTACTGGCTCATCTGATGGAAATTCAGGTAGCGGTAAGTATCCGCAGCCGTCGTTTCGATCTGTTTAGCGTATTCCAGATACTCTGGCACTGTTGGCAGACGGCCGATAATAGCAGACACAGCCGCTAATTCAGCAGAAGCCAGATAGACGTTAGCACCCTGACCTAAACGGTTCGGGAAGTTACGGGTAGAAGTAGAAACCACTGTGGTATTGTCGCCTACACGAGCCTGGTTACCCATACATAATGAACAACCTGGGATCTCAATACGGGCGCCAACGCGGCCGAAAATACCGTAATAACCTTCTTCGGTCAGCTGATCTTTATCCATCTTGGTTGGTGGAGCAATCCACAGACGGGTTGGGATCTGGCCTTTGAACTTGTCTAACAGTTTACCGGCAGCACGGAAGTGGCCGATGTTAGTCATACAAGAACCGATAAAGACTTCATCAATCTTGTCGCCTTCCACTTGTGACAATAAACGAGCGTCATCCGGGTCGTTTGGTGCACACAGAATTGGCTCTTTAATATCAGCCAGATCGATTTCGATGATGGCCGCATATTCAGCGTCAGCATCAGCACGTTCCAGTTTTGGATCCGCTAACCAGGCTTGCATGGCTTGAACACGACGTTCAATAGTACGTACATCGCCGTAGCCTTCGCTCAGCATCCACTTTAACATCACGATGTTGGATTCTAAGTACTCTGCAACTGAAGCTTCAGACAAAGTGATAGTACAACCTGCAGCTGAACGCTCGGCTGAAGCGTCAGACAATTCAAACGCCTGCTCAGCCGTTAAATGTTCCAGACCTTCAATCTCTAACACTCGGCCAGAGAAAATATTGACCTTGCCTTTCTTCTCAACCGTCAGCAAGCCCTGTTTGATGCCGTAGTAAGGGATCGCATGCACTAAATCACGTAAAGTGATACCAGGCTGCATTTCGCCTTTAAAACGCACCAGCACAGACTCAGGCATATCCAGTGGCATTACACCTGTAGCAGCAGCAAAAGCCACTAAACCAGAACCTGCCGGGAAAGAGATACCAATAGGGAAACGAGTGTGAGAGTCACCACCAGTACCTACAGTGTCTGGTAACAACATACGGTTTAACCAGCTGTGGATCACGCCATCACCAGGTCGTAAAGAAATACCACCACGGTTCATAATGAAATCTGGCAGTGTGTGGTGCGTGTTCACGTCAACTGGCTTAGGATAAGCCGCAGTGTGACAGAATGACTGCATCACTAAATCTGCAGAGAAACCTAAACAGGCTAAGTCTTTTAACTCATCACGAGTCATAGGACCTGTGGTGTCTTGCGAACCAACTGTGGTCATTTTTGGTTCACAGTATTGGCCTGGACGAATACCTTTCACGCCACAGGCTTTACCCACCAGCTTCTGCGCTAAAGTGAAACCTTTGTTGGTCACTTCGGTCACCGCAGGACGTTCAAACACTGTAGAGTGCGGTAAACCTAAAGCTTCACGGGCTTTGTCTGTTAAACCACGACCGATGATCAGAGGAATACGGCCACCGGCACGCACTTCATCAAGCAACACGTTCGAGCGCAATTCAAAAGTAGAGATCACTTCATCAGTGCCATGGCGTTTCACCACTCCCTGATGTGGGAAAATGTCGATCACATCACCCATGTTCATGTTAGACACATCTAATTCGATAGGTAATGAACCTGAGTCTTCCATAGTGTTGAAGAAAATAGGTGCAATTTTGCTACCTAAACACACGCCACCAGTGCGCTTGTTTGGTACAAATGGAATGTCGTCACCCATAAACCACAGCACAGAGTTCGTGGCTGATTTGCGGCTTGAACCTGTACCAACCACATCACCGACATAAGCCAATGGGAAACCTTTGGCGATCAGCGCTTCGATTTGTTTAACCGGACCTTTTGAACCAGGCGCATCAGGCTCGATACCGTCACGCACGTTTTTCAGCATAGCTAAAGCGTGCAGAGGAATATCAGGGCGTGACCATGCATCCGGAGCTGGCGATAAATCGTCAGTGTTGGTCTCGCCTGTGACTTTAAATACAGTGACAGTGATTTTTTCAGGGATAGCAGGTTTGCTGGTATACCACTCGGCGTCAGCCCAGCTTTGTAATACAGCTTTTGCGTGCTCATTACCTGCGTCTGCTTTTTCTTTCACGTCATGGAAAGAATCAAACATCAGTAAAGTGTGAGATAAACCTTTCGCTGCTAAAGCCGCTAATTTTGGGTTATCCAGCAAGTCGATCATTGGCTGGATATTGTAGCCACCAAACATGGTGCCTAATAATTCAGTAGCGCGCTCTGCAGTGACTAAAGGGCTTGTTACTTCGCCTTTAGCAACAGCAGTTAAAAAGCCGGCTTTAACATAAGCAGCTTCGTCCACACCTGGCGGAATACGGTTTTCTAACAAATCAACTAAGAATTCGCCTTCACCTGCTGGTGGGTTTTTCAGTAATTCAGTTAACGACGCCACTTGTTGCGCGTTAAGTGGTAACGGAGGAATGCCTTGAGTAGCACGTTCGGCCACATGTTCACGATATTGTTGAAGCACAGTAATGTCCTCTGGTTAGGTCGCCACAGAGTACTGTATCAGTACCGCAGCGATAGACAGGAATCTCGAACAGGCTGGATTATAAGAAAAAACCGCCTGAATTGACACCTGAGTATAAGCAAGCAAGCTTATAGTCGCTATAACTTTCGTGAATACCACTCCCAGTTGAGAATCATTCTCAAAAATGAGGTTCAGGTCAAGTATATAGCGACAAATATCCAGCACACGTTACTCTCAGGTATCAACATCAATGAAGATACAATTAGGCCAAATCTCTGATTTGTTGGGGTATTTCATAAATGCTTGGTTTTAAATATATTTTGTCTTTATCAATTATTGACAGAAACGTTTCCATTTCGACACCTCATTAAGGATTAAATCCATTCTCCACAATAAATATAAGGGTCTTGTTATTTACACCACACAGAAGCTGCTACAAAAATCAAAACTACAAGTCAGTCTTTCGCAGCAACTAACGATTTAAGATTAGGTAGCTCAGAGGGCTGTGCTAGTACTCCAGTTAGTTACATTAGCTAAAACAACACCATTCTTTTGATCTATAAAAATTGGAGTATCTAATCCCCAATAGCGAAAATAAGTTTTTGAACCATCCTCATTCGCCTGAAATGAATCTTGGCCCGATGTAGTACAAATGACTACGCGATCTCCCATTTTCACAATCTCTGGAGCAAACCAATATGCAGCGTTACTCTTATTGTAAAACCCTGCGTCATTGAAGGTTGTTCGGAATACAATAAAATTTTTCAAGTCACAATCTGAAACTACGCGAAATCCAACTCGCTCATTTTTCAGATCTCCCTTGTCTCCTATGCCTGTCATTATGAGCGCCATTTAATCACCTTAGAAATCAGACCGCCTAAAAGCAGAACAGACCCAATTACAATCACAATGCCACCATAACCGATCGACCAAACCATTGAAGAAAGGCCAATTATTGCAGAGCCAATCGTTAAACAAAGCCCATAGAGAACCTCGTCCGCCCTCACAGATTTAAGCTTCTCTTCTAAAATCGCTGCTTTCTTGTCTGAAATATGGTAACGGTCTATAAACATCTCCAAATACCCTACTTTTCTTTCAAGCTTATCCACTTCACCAAGTAATATTCTTTGGACGGCAGGTGACTGAAGATCCTCCTCGGAAATCTGCCTTTTAATACCCGCGTACGGGCTAACTGGAACAGTGTTTAGCTGTTCATGATCTTCTGTTACTGATTTGTCTGGCTTTTCTGGTATTTCGGCCATTAGAGCTCCTTGAAACTCAAATTCATTTCCTTTGCTTTACCACTTATATGGCATCCAAGTACATTAGACTCTAGCTCTGTTTTAAACGGAGATATATCACTAAGCTAACAAGTTGTACCGTCTATGATACAAACTGATGGCCTAAGCTAAACGGTTTTAGTTTTAAGTTCAACAGCCTTCAAATTGCAGACCCTACGAAAACTTTCCATAAGTTATTTCCACTCGTCTATCGCAGAAAGGCTAACAATGCGTTACATCAAAAACATAATTTAACAAATCTAGCCGCCGAGTCCCCCCTTAGCCGCAAGCCGTTCAAAAATGGGTGGCCAAGGTTTTAAGACGAGGAGTGTCTGAGCGAGGAGCGGTAGCGACGAACGAGTTGCCGAGTCGCCTTGGACGCACTTTTTTGAGCGGGCTTTCGCAGCGGCCAGGGTCGCCTTTTCTTTGGATACTTTCTTTTGGCGACGCAAAAGAAAGTATCTCGCCTACGGCGAAAGCAGTTTAGAAGTCAAAGACAGAAAGCCAGACAAAGAAAAGGGCCGCATTGCGGCCCTAACATCTAACTGTTCAGATTTAATCTGACAGTTACCAAATCTTCACGCGATTTTCCGGTGCAACATACAGCTTGTCGCCTTCTTTCACATCAAAAGCTGTGTAAAACACTGGCAAGTTAGAAACTATGCCATTCACACGGTAATGTGGAGGCGAATGAGGACCTGTTGCCAGCTGTTGTTTCATCATTTCTTCACGGTATTGAGAGCGCCATACCTGAGCCCAGCTGAGTAACACACGCTGATCACCGGTGAACCCATCCATTACTGGAGCTTCTTTGCCTTCAAGCGATAAATGATAGGCCTTCAGGGCAACAGTTAAACCACCTAAATCACCGATATTTTCACCTAAAGTCAAATCACCATTCACAAAGTGACCTGTTACAGGCTCAAATTTACTGTACTGAGCGCTTAGGGCTTTGCCCAAAGCCTGAAACTTGGTTTCGTCCTGTTCTGTCCACCAGTTACGTAAGTTACCATCACCGTCGTACTTGGCCCCCTGATCGTCAAAACCATGGCCAATTTCGTGACCAATCACAGCACCTATGCCGCCATAGTTCACTGCATCTTCTGCTGCCATATTAAAGAACGGCGGTTGCAAAATAGCAGCCGGGAATACGATTTCATTGTTCACCGGGTTGTAGTAGGCATTGACGGTTTGAGGTGTCATGTACCACTCGTCTTTATCGATTGGTTTGCCTAATTTGGCCAGCATCTGATCGTAACCCCAATGCGTAGAGCGCACAAAGTTACCCACTAAATCGTCCGCTTTAATCTCCAGATTAGAATAATCTTTCCACTTGTTTGGGTAGCCAATTTTTGGCACAAAAGTACTCAGCTTGACCAAAGCGGCCTTTTTGGTGTCTTCCGACATCCATTCCAGCTCTTTAATCGACTGTTCGTAAGCGCTGATCAGATTTGCTACCAACAATTCCATGCGCTCTTTGGCTTCAGGTTTAAAGTGACGCTCAACGTACAGCTTACCTGTTAATTCACCCAACACTGCATCACTGGCATCCACAGCTTTTTTCCAGCG
>JAHIWM010000025.1 GCA_018815765.1 Gammaproteobacteria bacterium
AAGAAATTCAGCAAGTGGTGATGGTCGGTGGTTCTACCCGCGTACCATTAGTGCGAAGCGCTGTGGCGGAGTTTTTTGCCGCAGAGCCTTTAACTTCGATAGACCCGGATAAAGTGGTTGCCATAGGTGCTGCTATTCAGGCCAATGTGCTGGTTGGCAATAAATCTGATCACGATACCTTGCTGCTTGATGTAATACCGCTGTCTTTAGGTTTAGAGACTATGGGTGGCTTAGTGGAGAAAATTATTCCACGCAACACAGTGATCCCTGTGGCCCGTGCTCAGGAATTTACCACCTTTAAAGATGGCCAGACCGCTATGGCTATCCACGTGCTGCAAGGTGAACGTGAACTGGTCGATGCTTGTCGTTCTTTAGCCCGTTTTGACCTGACCAATATCCCTGCTATGGCCGCTGGTGGCGCTCATATTCGTGTCACTTTCCAGGTCGATGCTGACGGTTTATTAAGCGTCACAGCACAAGAGAAATCGACAGGGGTTAGCGCCAGTATTCAGGTCAAACCTTCGTACGGTTTAAGTGACGATCAGGTCGCGACCATGATCCAAAGCTCTATGTTGTATGCCAAACAGGATATGCAGCTGCGTTTGTTAAAAGAGCAACAAGTGGAAGCCGAGCGGGTGCTTGAAGCTGTCACTGTCGCCTTAAATGCCGATGCGGCACTTTTAACTGCAGAAGAAAAATTAAATGTAGAACAAGCCCTTGCTGAACTTGCGACAGTCAAACAAGGCGACAACACGGCCGCTATTAAAGCCGCCATTGAACATACCAATCATATAACGGATGAGTTTGCAGCACGCCGGATGGATATCTCTATCCGCAAGGCATTGCAAGGTCATAAGGTCGACGAGGTCTGATATGCCACAAATCATCTTTTTACCCCATGCACAATTATGTCCTGAAGGTGTCGCAGTTGAAGCCCAAACAGGTGAAACTGTGCTGGATGTGGCACTTCGTTGTGGTATCTCTATTGAACATGCCTGCGAAAAATCCTGTGCCTGCACTACCTGCCACGTCATAGTACGTGAAGGCTTCCGCTCACTGAATCCTAGCGATGAGCTGGAAGACGATATGCTGGATAAAGCCTGGGGTTTAGAGCCAGATTCACGTTTAGGTTGCCAGGCCCGTATCGCGGACGAAGATTTAACAGTCGAAATCCCGAAATACACAGTCAATATGGTCAGCGAAGGACATTAATAATTGGGGTCAGAGTAAAATTAAGCCCCATGGCTTAATTTTACTCTGACCCCAATTTTTACAGCATTTTCATTTTCGTTAGCGTATAATTCGCGGCCTTAAATTTATTCACCCTTTTGATTACAGGAGTCTGTCATGGCTTTAGAACGTACTTTTTCAATCGTAAAACCAGATGCAGTAGCTAAGAACCATATCGGTGCTATCTACCACCGTTTTGAGTCTGCAGGTTTACGTATTGTTGCAGCTAAAATGTTGCACTTAAGCCAGGAACAGGCTGAAGGCTTCTACGGTGAGCACAAAGAGCGTCCATTTTTCAAAGCTTTAGTATCTTTCATGACCTCTGGCCCAGTAATGGTTCAGGTGTTAGAAGGCGAAGACGCTGTTCGTAAAAACCGTGAAATCATGGGTGCTACTAACCCTAAAGACGCTGCTGCCGGTACTTTACGTGCTGACTACGCTGCAAGCATTGACGAAAACGCTGTTCACGGTTCAGACGCTGCTGCTTCTGCTGCCCGTGAAATCGCGTTCTTCTTCACTGAAGCTGAACTGTGTTCACGCACTCGCTAAGAGTGTTTAGGAAAAGTTTAACTAATTAAACTGATCCACATGGACGATTTATAGGAAAGGGAGCTTAGCTCCCTTTCTATCTATTTAAACTGTCCTATTTTTTATCTATCTATGTTGTGAGGAAAAGCCCAAATGAGCCAAACAGAAAACAAAGTTAATCTGCTTGATCTGACCCGTACCCAGATGAAGGAGTTTTTTGTCTCTATTGGTGAAGCAGGCTTCAGAGCCGATCAGGTGATGAAATGGATTTACCATTTCTGCATCGACGACTTTGACAAAATGACCAACATCAACAAGAAGTTGCGTGACAAATTAAAAGAAAAAGCCGTGATTGCAGCGCCCGTTGTGGTTACTCGTCAGGACAGCGCCGATGGCACTATTAAGTTTGTGATGGGTTTGGCTGGTGGTCAGGAAGTGGAAACTGTCTGGATCCCGGAAAAAGACCGTCGTACTTTGTGTGTGTCTTCGCAAGTTGGCTGTGCTTTAGAATGTACCTTTTGTTCCACAGCCCAACAGGGTTTTAACCGCAATTTGAAAGTTTCTGAAATCATTGGTCAGGTCTGGCGTGTAGCTCAAATCATCGGCAGCTACGGCGATACAGGCGAAAAACCAGTGACTAACGTGGTGATGATGGGCATGGGCGAACCTTTGCTGAATCTGAACAACGTAGTGCCAGCTATGGAGCTGATGCTGGAAGACTTTGGTTTTGGTTTATCCAAACGCCGCGTCACTTTAAGTACCTCAGGTGTAGTACCAGCTTTAGATATGCTGAAAGAGCGTATCGATGTGGCTTTGGCTATTTCTTTACACGCGCCGAATAACACGCTGCGTGATGAGTTAGTGCCGGTCAATAAAAAATACCCTATGGAAGAATTCCTGGCTGCGGCGAAACGTTATGTCACAGATTCACGTGCCAACGATAAAGTCACAGTCGAATATGTAATGCTGGATGGTGTGAACGACAGCATGGAACAAGCCCATGAACTGGCGCATGCCCTGAAAGGCACGCCATCTAAAGTGAACCTGATCCCATTTAACCCATACCCTGGTTCACCGTACAAACGCTCAAGCAATTCCCGCATCGACCGCTTTAATAAAGTACTGCAGGAACATGGTTATACAGTGATGGTACGTAAGACCCGTGGCGACGATATTGACGCTGCTTGTGGTCAGTTAGTGGGTGATGTAATTGACCGTACCAAGCGTTTAGAAAAAAAACAGATGAAAGGTCAGGAGATTTCAGTAAAAATGGTGTAACACTCCATTCAACTGGTACCCCTATGCAAAAACTCAGGCTTCTTGCTTGTGTTATTTTCAGTTTACAGTTGGCAGCTTGTGTCACTGAAACCACAGTAGTGGGCAGTGACCGGCAAATTCGTCCCAAGATGGATCAAAAGGAAGCTGCCCGTACCCGCATAGCGCTTGGCATTAACTACCTGCAACGGGGTGATAATGCGCAGGCCAAGTTTAATCTGGAAAAAGCCAAAAGCTTAGCGCCTGAACTGGCCGAAGTGCATAACGCCATGGCTTATTATTATCAGCAGGTGGCTGAATTCGAAGCTGCCGAAAACTCCTACAAAACAGCCATAGATCTTGAACCCAATAACGCTGACTCCTATAACAACTACGGCGCGTTTTTGTGTCAGCGTGGTAAGTATGATCAAGCCGAACAGTTACTGTTACAGGCGATAAGTCGCCCTGGTTATATCCGCGCTGCGGACAGCTATGAAAATATCGCCTTGTGTCGCTTAGAGCAAAAAGACTTTATTCAGGCCAAAACCTACCTCGATTTATCCATTAAACACAATGCCAGTCGCCCCAGTGCTTTGTTTAACTTAGCTTCGGTCAATTATGCGATGGCAGATTTACCGGCGGCCCAGGTGCTTTTGGATCGCATGCAAAGTGCCTCACAAATTTCACCCCGTTCTGTGTTGCTGGGATATTTGATAGCGCAGGAGCAACAAGACTACAGTCGGATGCAAACCGCAGAGCAGTTATTGCTGACTACCTATCCGCAAAGTCAGGAAACCTTATTATTTAGTCAGGGCAAGTTGAACGAGTCTGAATTTAGCCAACTCAGACAAGACTATAAGCAGCAGTTACTGCAACAACCCACTGAACAAGTCAAAGCGGGCGTGGTTCAACCCAAAATCAAAATCACCCGTAAAAAGCCACCAGCAGCTGTGGCGACAGAACAAGCCCAGCTCAGTGCTGCAACAGCTGCAGTGCCTTTGCCTGAATCCATCGCAGTGTCGGACAGTTCGGCCTTACGAGAGCCTACCGAAGTCGGATCTCAAACGTCGTCTGAAGCAGAAAATCAGGCTGAAATGGCGCAAGCGGAGCCAGAAGTGCAGGTCCGGCAACACGAAGTGCAACAAGATGAAACCTTGTATGGCATAGCGGAGCGTTACAGTGTTACTATTAGCGATATAATCAGCTGGAACTCTTTGCGTGATAATCAGCCTATAGTCAAGGGTCAGGTCCTGTGGATTGGACAACAGGCACCCCGGCAGATCGAACCACAAATTGAAGTACCAGAACGTTATCAAATCCAGTATGGCGACACCTTATTCCGGATTTCGATGCGTTACAGGGTGAAACTAACCAGCCTGCTGCAATGGAACAACTTAACTGAGCAAAGCCCAATAAGGGCTGGGCAATTTATCTACTTAAAAGATCCGGCACAATTAGAATTATGACGACTGAATTAACGCCGCCCAGCAGCGCAGCACCAACTTTGAGCGCAGGACAAACTCTACGCCAGGCTCGTGAGCAACAAAACCTGACCGTAGCGCAAGTAGCGCAGCAGATGAATTTAAGCAAAAGCCTGATTGACGATCTTGAACTGGATCAGGTGGATGCCAAGCTGTCCTCAACTTTTGTTCGTGGTTATTTACGCTCTTATGCCAAGTTACTGAAAATACCTGCACAGCAGGTATTGGATGCCTATACCAGTAATTCTAAAGGCTTACATCAGATCCCAAGCCTGACCCGCAGTTTCTCTAAACGCACAGCCACAGAAGCGACAGAAAGCCGTTTTATGTGGGTGACTTATTTTGTCATTTTTGTGTTTATCGTCTTATTAGTGGTCGGTTTCTGGCAAAGCCGCTTTGGCAGTTCGGAATCAGGAACGGCCTTGCCTATGGCTCAAACGGATGAAACTATGCTGGCGAGCGAAGAGGCTCAGCCTGCACAGAGCAGCGCCTATGAACAGGCAACTCAACCTCAGGCACAAAATGAAATTCCAGTGACCCAATTGGATCACTCGCCTACAGCCACTGACTCTTCAGCTGCATCTCAAGCTGCGTTAGCAACTGATGTTCCTGTAGTGTTACCTGTACAGGAACAGGCCACAACAGTACCGGCAACGACGCAGGGCACAGAAAATTTGCTGCCAGAGCCTGCACCTGCTCAGACACAACCGCAGGGCCAACAACCCGCTGCTGTTGCAACTGACACTCTGGCTCAGCCACAAATTCCAACGTCGTCAATAGAAAGACCGCAGACTGATACTTCAACTGTGCAGCCTGTGCCTGAAGCGACCAACAGAGAAGTTCCGGCTGTTGTAGGTCCGGTCACAACAGCGGAATCCTTGAGCTCTGCCCAAACTGACGCTGCAGCTAACGCCACTATCAGCTTGTCGTTAAATGCAGAATGTTGGGTTGATGTGGTGGATGCTACAGGCAAACGTTTGGTGTTTGGCAGCCGCCAGCCAGGTGAGCAATTAAATGTACGTGGCGTAGCGCCAGTCAAAGTGTTATTAGGCAATGCAGCAGCAGCCACTCTTAGCTTTAATGGCGAAGCCATTGACCTGTCAGGTTATCCAACAGGTCGGGTCGCCCGGTTAACCCTCGGACAAAACTGATGAGTTACGCAGAAAATCCTATAAAAAGACGCCTGTCCACTCAGATTAAAGTGGGCAATGTGCTGATAGGCGGTGATGCGCCTATTGCAGTGCAGTCGATGACCAATACCAAAACCACAGATGTGGCAGCCACAGTGGCGCAAATTCATGCCATAGCCAAAGCTGGCGCTGATTTGGTGCGAGTGTCTGTGCCGACAATGGAAGCGGCAGAAGCCTTTAAGCTGATTAAACAACAGTCGCCTATTCCGCTGGTGGCCGATATTCATTTTGATTACCGTATCGCCCTGAAAGTGGCTGAATACGGTGTCGACTGTTTACGTATTAACCCTGGCAATATAGGTCGTGAAGACCGTATCCGTTCAGTGGTTGAAGCGGCTCGCGATAAAAACATTCCTATCCGTATTGGTGTGAACGGTGGTTCACTGGAAGCCGATTTGCAGGAAAAGTATGGCGAACCTACACCAGAAGCCCTGGTGGAATCGGCGATGCGCCATGTCGAAATTCTGGACAGGCTGAACTTCGACCAGTTTAAAGTCAGTGTCAAAGCATCCGATGTGTTTTTGGCTGTCGGTGCTTACCGTTTGCTGGCGAAACAAATTAAACAACCTCTGCATTTGGGTATTACCGAAGCAGGGGGCGCTCGTGCTGGCTCAGTAAAATCTGCTATTGGCCTTGGCATGTTGTTATCCGAAGGTATAGGCGATACGTTGCGTATTTCTTTGGCGGCCGATCCGGTTGAAGAAGTGAAAGTCGGTTTTGATATTTTAAAATCACTGCGCATTCGTTCTCGCGGCATTAATTTTATTGCCTGTCCTAGTTGTTCCCGTCAGGAATTTGATGTGATCAAAACCATGAACGAGCTGGAACAACGACTGGAAGACGTGATAGACCCTGTGACCGTATCTGTCATTGGTTGTGTGGTGAATGGCCCAGGTGAAGCCTTGATCTCTGATTTAGGGGTAGCAGGCGCGAACCGTATGAGTGGTTTTTACCTCAAAGGCCAGCGGCAGAAATTACGTATTGATAACAACACTGTCGCAGAGCAGCTGGAAGCTCAGATACGTTTGTATTTGGCAGAGCAAAAACGACTGATTGAAATTAAACAGCTGGACTGAGTAGCTTCGCTGCATCATCCGCTTAGGATAAAGAGATAAAACCCGTGTCAAAAGATATCCAGGCCATTCGTGGCATGAACGACTGCTTACCTGCGGATACCCCGGCATGGCAGTATGTGGAACAGATTTTACGTAAAACAGTGCGCAACTATGGTTACGAAGAAATTCGTTTTCCTATAGTCGAAATGACGGAACTGTTTAAACGTTCTATCGGCGAAGTGACTGACATCGTTGAAAAAGAAATGTATACCTTTGCCGATCGCAATGGTGACAGCCTGACCTTACGCCCTGAAGGCACTGCTGTCTGTGTGCGTGCAGCCAACCAAAATGGTTTGTTGTACAACCAGGAGCAACGCTTGTGGTACATGGGCCCGATGTTCCGTCATGAGCGTCCGCAAAAAGGCCGCTACCGCCAGTTCCACCAGTTTGGTTTAGAAGCTTTTGGTATGGCAGGCCCGGACATTGACGCTGAAGTGATTTTACTCAGTGCCCGTTTGTGGAAAAGCTTAGGTTTATCTGCTCATGTTACTCTGGAATTAAACTCTTTAGGTTCGAATCAGGCCCGTGCTGATTATCGCGCTGCTTTAGTGGCCTATTTAGAGCAACATAAAGAGTTGCTGGACGAAGACAGCTTACGCCGTATGTACAGCAATCCACTGCGGGTGCTGGACAGCAAAAACCCAGTGATGCAAGAGATGCTGGGCAAAGCGCCACAGCTGTTAGATTATTTAGATGATGAATCCAAAGCGGACTTTGATGGCCTGCAAAAGCGTTTAAAAGCTGCTGGCGTTGAGTTTGTCATCAACCCACGTTTAGTACGTGGCCTGGATTATTACAACAAGACAGTGTTCGAGTGGGTGACCAGCAGCTTAGGTTCACAAGGCACAGTCTGTGCCGGTGGTCGCTACGATGGTTTAGTAGAACAGTTGGGTGGTAAAGCCACTCCTGCAGTTGGTTTTGCCTTAGGCATGGAGCGACTGGTATTATTGCTGCAAACCTTAGAGTTATTGCCAGCAGCCCAGGCCCAAACTGATATTTATCTGATGGCCTTAGGGGAGAGCGCGGAACTTGCCGCAGTTTCTATTGCCGAAAGCCTGCGGAATGATTTAGCAGATATGCGTTTAATGACGCACTCCGGTGGCGGTAATTTAAAGAAACAACTGAAAAAGGCAGATAAGTCTGGCGCCAGACTTGGTTTGTTATTAGGTGAAACTGAACTGGAAGCTGGCGAAATTACGCTGAAATGGCTCAGAGAAGACAAACCACAACAAAATATTAAATTGACTGAACTAGGCGGCTTTCTTAAGCAGCTGTCGTAGACAAAAAATATAAAATTGACTGAATTAAGCAGCGCTCTGAAGCAGCTGGTTTAAAGGGATC
>JAHIWM010000231.1 GCA_018815765.1 Gammaproteobacteria bacterium
TGTGACTTAGCCATCAGCGGCAATGTGCCACAAGGTGTAGGTTTAAGCTCTTCAGCCTCTTTGGAAGTTGCTTTGGGTCTGACCTACAGCACTTTGGCTGGCGTTGAACTCTCCAGCCGTGACAATGCACTCAATGGTCAGCATGCAGAAAACCACTTTGTCGGTTGCAACTGCGGCATTATGGACCAGCTGATCTCCGCGCAGGGCAAAGTCGCTCACGCTTTATTGATTGACTGCCGCAGCCTCGACAGCACGCCTGTCTCAGTGCCCACAGATATGGCTGTGATGATTATTAACTCCAATGTAAAACGGGGTTTGGTGGACAGCGAATACAATACCCGCCGTCGTCAGTGTGAAGAAGCCGCTGCCATTTTTGGCGTCAAAGCCCTACGGGATGTCAGTTGGAATACCTTTGCCGCTAAGCAGGATCAATTGGATCCATTAGTCGCCAAGCGTGCCCGTCATGTGATCACTGAAAACGATCGCACTGAGCTGGCCGCTAAAGCTTTAGCCGATCACGACATCAAACTGTTAAGCCGCTTAATGGCTGAATCTCATTTGTCGATGAAAAACGATTTTGAAATCACTGTGCCTGCTATAGATGCACTGGTGGAGATGATTGGCAACACCCTGGGTGATACAGGTGGTGTGCGGATGACAGGTGGTGGTTTTGGTGGTTGTGTGGTGGCTTTAGTGCCTCAAAGCCGGGTGGATGAGATTCGTGCTTCGGTAAACCGTGAGTATCCGGCACAAACAGGCTTAACCGCTGGTATTTTTGTTTGCACCGCCAGCCAGGGCGCAGAGCAGATTTTGGCATGAACAAGGCTGAGATCCGCTTAACTGCAGGTACAGGTTTAGAAGTGGAGTTGTTGCCTTTGGGGGCAACAATCCGCTCTATCCGCTTGTTTGGTCAGGAGCTGACGCTGAATTATCCGCAAGCTGCAGATTACCAAACAGACGAGTTTTACCTGGGCGCTACCGCAGGCCGGGTGGCCAATCGTATTGCCAAAGGCCGTTTTGAACTCAATGGCGTAGCCTATCAACTGGACTGTAACAATGGCCCCAATCATTTGCATGGTGGTGTGGCTGGTTTTAACCGTCAACTTTGGCAAGTGCTAAAACAACAGCCTGATTCGGTGCAATTGTATTTGCGCTCAGCAGACGGCGATCAGGGGTATCCTGGTGCTGTCCAAGTGTGGCAACAGTTTCGTATTGTCGATCAACAGCTGGAGTTATCCTTTTTGGCCTTGTCCAACAAAGACACTGTGCTGAATTTAACCAACCATTGTTATTTCAACTTGAATCACGACGGTATTTCTATCGAAAACCATCAGTTGCAGCTGACCGCAACCCATTACTTGCCGACAGATGAGCATGCTATTCCAACCGGAGAGCGCCGTGCTGCAGCTGGCACTGCCTTTGACTTCAGCAAAGCTAAATTAGTCGGGCCTGCGCTTAAACAGCAGGATCCACAGCTTGCTCTGGCCAATGGTTTTGATCATTGTTTTATCTGGCAAGGTGCTGAAGCTGCAGAGTTAAAACTCATGGCGCTGTTAAGTTCTGAGCAAAGTGGCCGTCAGCTTGAAGTATTCAGTACTCAGCCTGGTTTGCAGCTTTACACAGGTAACTTTTTGGCCTCACCTTTTGCGCCACGACAGGGGATTTGTCTGGAAGCTCAAGGTTGGCCTGATGCGATTAATCAACTTGGCTTCCCTAGTACTCTGCTCAAAGCAGGTGAGTTGTATCAGCAACAAATAGTGTATAAATTCAGTTAGCTAAAAACTGGTAACCATAACAACAATACATGCCCGGCTGTTCTGGTGTTGCAGCGCAGCAACAAAAGCGACGGGTAAAACAGGGTAAGGATAAAAATGACCTTAAGTAATTTAGATTTGGTGATTCTCGCCATTTATGTGCTGGGCCTGCTGGGTCTGGCGTATTACATCTCCCGGGAAGAAAAGGGACATAACAAAGACACCAACGACTATTTTCTGGCCGGTAATACCTTACCCTGGTGGGCTATTGGTGCGTCCTTGATCGCCGCCAATATTTCGGCTGAACAAATTATTGGCATGTCGGGTTCAGGTTATGCCATAGGTATGGCGATAGCAGCGTACGAATGGATGGCGGCTATTACGCTGTTACTGGTCGGTAAGTTCTTCCTGCCGATTTTCCTGAAACGTAAAATTTATACCATGCCGCAGTTCCTGCAGCAGCGTTTTGACAACAGAGTGCGCACCACTATGGCGCTGTTCTGGATGGCGGTGTATGTATTCGTCAACTTAACTGCAGTGTTGTGGTTAGGTGCTTTGGCTATTAATACAGTCACTGGTGTGGATATGACCACCAGCATGTTTATTTTAGCAACCTTATCAGTAGCTTATTCCTTGTACGGTGGCTTAAAAGCTGTGGCCTACACCGACATTATCCAGGTGGTCTTGCTGGTCGGTGGTGGTTTATTCCTGTCCTTTATGTCGTTGGATATGTTAGGCGCAGGCAACGGTTTATGGGCTGGTTTTGACCGCTTATTAACTGAAGTGCCAGACAAGTTCGATATGATTTTAACGCCGGACAGCCCACATTATGTCAGCCTGCCAGGCTTATCTGTGTTGTTAGGTGGTATGTGGATTATGAACCTGAGCTACTGGGGTTTTAACCAATATATTATTCAGCGTACTTTAGCGGCAAAAGACTTAGCTGAAGCGCAAAAAGGTATTGTATTTGCTGCCTTTCTGAAAGTGTTAATGCCTGTGATCGTGGTGCTGCCAGGTATAGCCGCAGTCTTGTTGTTACCGGATTTAAGCAAACCGGACCAGGCTTACCCACAACTGCTGAGCATGATGCCCTCTGGTATTAAAGGTTTAATTTTTGCAGCTTTAGTGGCAGCTATTTTGTCGAGCTTGGCTTCGATGACGAACAGCGTCGCGACCATTTTCACTATGGATATTTACTCTCAGTTTAAGAAAGATCAAAGCCAGCAGCATTACGTCAAAGTAGGCCGTATTGTTAGCCTGGTGGCTTTGGTGATTGCAGTCTTTACAGCTAAGCCATTGCTCGGCGAATTCGACCAGGCCTTCCAGTATATTCAGGAATTTACCGGCTTCTTCACGCCAGGCATTGTGGTGCTGTTCTTGTTAGGTATGTTCTGGGCTCGCACTACAGCTAATGCAGCTTTAGCTGCTGCTATAGGTTCTTTTGTGTTGAGTCTGATTTTCAGAGAAACGATGCCTGGGCTGCCATTTATGGACCGCGTAGGTTTAGTTTTCCTGAGCTGTTTAGTCTTAGCTGTGCTGGTGACGCTGTTCCAGCGTCAGGGCAAACATCCACAGGCGGTAGAGCTGCGTGATATCAGCTTTGAAACCCGTCCAAGCTTTAATCTTTATGCAGTGTTGATCACCCTGATTGTGGCTGCCTTTTATATTGCCTGGTGGTAACAATGAGACGGAGTTTTTTTTCTACGGCCTTTCTTTGCACAGCAGCAGCGCTTTTTAGCGCCGCTGCTACGGCTAATCCGGTTTCTGTAAAAGACGGCGTATTGCAGTGGCAAGACGGTTCTGAAGTTGCACTTTTTGGTGTGAATTACAGTGCGCCTTTTGCTTACGGTTATCGCTCTATTGAACGTGTGGGTGTTGATCACCGCGCTGCCATTGACATGGATGTGGACCATATTGCTCGCTTAGGGCTGGACGCTTACCGCGTACATTTATGGGACAGATTACTGGCCGATAAAGACGGCAATTTGCAGAACAATATTCACCTGCAGTTATTTGATTACCTGTTACTGCGCTTAAAAGAAAAAGGCATCAAGGTGATTATTACCCCTATCGGCTGGTGGGGCAGTGGTTACCCTGAGCCGGATCCGGTGGAATACGGTTTCTCGACTTTTTTCAGCAAAAGCCAGATGAACCAGTCACCAGATGCTATTGCTGCGCAGAAAAACTATCTGACTCAGCTGTTTAAGCACGTCAATCCGCTGACCGGCAAAAGCTATCAGCAGGACGACAATATTATTGCTTTTGAGATCTTTAACGAACCTAAACACGAGATCAAACCAGAACAAAGTGCCGCTTATATTGAAGACTTAATCAGCACCATTCGTGCAGCTGGCGTCACTAAACCTTTGTTTTACAATACCAGTGAGCAGGGTGACGATCAGCCTTTTGCCAAAGCTTTATGCAATACCAGCATAGATGGTGTGTCTTATCAGTGGTATCCAACAGGTTTGGTCAAAGGCAGTACTATTCTGGCGAATATGTTGCCTGCTGTTGCGCATTACACCAATCCTTTTGCGGGCATCAGCCAATGTGCCACTAAAGCCAAAATGGTGTACGAATTTGATGCGGCCGATGTGGCAAGCTCTGTGATGTACCCTGCTATGGCGCGAAGTTTTCGTGAAGCTGGGTTTCAGTGGGCCACTCAGTTTGCTTATGACGCTGCTGCCGTGGCTCATACCAACTCTGAATACAATACTCACCACCTGAACCTGTTGTATACGCCTTCAAAAGCTATCAGCTTAAAAA
>JAHIWM010000232.1 GCA_018815765.1 Gammaproteobacteria bacterium
CTCAGTAATATCAGCGCCTACGATAAAAGCGTCTTTTCCTGAGGTGTAAATCACGCCTTTGAGGTTTTTATCTGCATGCAGCAGATTCAAAGCGGCGCGACAATCTGCTAAGGTTTGTTGGTCAAATTTATTAACTGAACCACTAGCATTAAAGGTAAACTCGGCAATACCATCCGCCAGATAGGCGACGGTGATGCTGTTACTCTGGTAGATCATGAATGTTCTCCTTCGTCCCACATGGTGGACTATTGCTTTTATTCGCAACTGGTAAGATGAGTCTATTGCAGAGTCAGTGTGTCGCGGTTCAGTAAAAATTTCAACCGTTATTTAAACACTTGTTTGAATTTGCGATAGATGTTCCAGTAACTATAGGTGGTAAATATTTGTATGTGGCGTTTCACCTCTGTTTTCCGTCCATCGCTTTGGTTGCTGGCAACCGCCGCCTTGTCCGTTGTTTTTCCTGCCCATGCTATTAATGAGGGCATGCGTAAGCGTTTTGAACTGGCTGAAAAAAATATTCATAAACTGACCGAAACTCAGGCCAAAAAAGTCTTAAAAGAAATGCAGGCTTATCCGCTGCAGCCTTATCTGGAGTTGGAATGGCTCAGCAAATCACTGGACGACACCAATGCAGTAGTGCGTTTTATGCAAGAGCATCAGGGCACCCCACTGGAACGTACCTTACGTAAACGTTGGCTGATTTATCTGGCTGACCGTAAACAAGCTCAGCTTTTTCTGAAAAATTATCAGTATGGCTCTGACGTTGTGCTGGATTGTCAGGCGCTGGAAATGCGGCTGGTGTTGGAAAAGCCAGCCGCTGTATGGCCCGCAGTGCGTGATTTATGGGCTGTAGGTAAAACCCGTCCTGATGAATGTGACCCTATTTTTGACCGTTGGCGTAAAGCCGGTCAGCGCACACCTGAGGCTGTCTGGCAACGGGTACTGGCTGCAGTAAAAGCCGACAATCAGCGCATGTTGCCTTATTTACGCAGCTTGTTGCCCAACAATCAGAAGTACCTGGCTGAAAAATGGGTGCAGGTGATGGATAACCCTTCGTTGGTGTACCGCAAAAGCTTTCTGCCGCTGCGCAGCCCGCTGGAGCGTGATTTAGCAGCTTATGGAATACAAAAGCTGGTATGGAAAAAGCCAGATCAGGCCATTGATGTCTGGAATCGTTTTGCCCACGACCCGGCTTTCAGCAACGAAAACCGTGCTGTGACGGCTCGTCAGATTGCTATAGCCTTAGCCAGTAAAAACGATCCCCGTGCTGATAAATTTATCGCCATAGTGCCCAACGAGTACAAAGATAAATTATTTGTGCAGTGGCAATTGGCCAGCTTATTACGCAAAAAGGACTGGTATGCCGTGATTGAAGCGGTAAAAGCTTTACCAGAAGAACTTGCAAAAGACGATGCCAGCCAATACTGGTTAGCCCGTGCTTATCAGCAGGTCAACTTAAAAGAATCGTCCACTCATATTTATCAGCAACTGGCGCAATTACGCAGTTATTACGGTTATCTGGCTGCGGCTCATTTGGGTCAGCCGCCTAGTCTGGCGCATAAGCCAGTGCCTGTGTCGGCTACCGACTTTTTAGCTTTTAAAAGCAGTGCACCAGTGCGTCGCATGAAAGAATGGCAAGCAATAAAACGACCTAATGCGGCCAAACGTGAACTGACGCATTTACAGCAATACGGCAGCGATTTACAAAAATACAGTGCCGCTAAACTGGCCTTTGAGTGGGGTTGGTACGACAACGCTATAGTAGCACTGGCCAAAGCAGGTTATTGGGATGATGTCGATTTACGTTTCCCTATGGCCTTTAATAAAGAAATTCAGACTTATTCGAAAAAGGCCAAGGTCGATCCGGCCTGGGCTATGGCGATAGCTCGGCGTGAAAGTACTTTTATTCCAACGGCTAAATCGCCTGTTGGCGCTCATGGTCTGATGCAAATTATGCCAGCAACCGCCAAACATATTACCGGCCGTCGTGTCCCTGTGGAGCAGTTGTACAATCCGGTCACCAATATTAATTACGGTACTTATTATCTGAATTACCTGATGAAAAGTACTGACAACAATGTGGTCTTTGCCACGGCGTCTTATAACGCCGGTTATAGCAGAGTGAAATCCTGGATCCCAAAAGATGGGTCAGTGCCGCTGGATATCTGGGTAGAGACTATTCCTTTTAAAGAAACCCGTGACTATGTCAAAAACGTCATGATGTATTACCAGATCTACAGCTTGAAAATGCAGAAAAGCCAGCATATTTTTGAGCCTCTGGCAGAGATGCGGGTAGGGGTTGAGGGCTAAAGCCTTCGTGGTACACTTTGTTTTTTATTAACAGTTTTATTGGGATCTGAAGTTATGCGTCCAGCTTATCAAGAACTTTACGCCGCTCATTTATTTGTGTTGCAGCAACGCACTAAAGCCGTATTGGCCCGCGAGAATCTGGACGCTTTAGTGATCCACTCAGGTCAGGCCAAACGCCAGTTTCTTGATGACATGGATTACCCTTTTAAAGTAAATCCGTTATTTAAAGCCTGGATCCCAGTGGTCGACAATCCGAATTGCTGGTTGATAGTAGACGGCGTGAATAAACCTAAACTGGTCTTTTATCTGCCAAAAGATTTCTGGCATAAAGTGCCGGATGCTCCTGATTCATTCTGGTCTGGTTTTTTTGATATTCAAATTCTGGAAAAAGCCAATCAGGTTGAGCGTATTTTGCCTTATGACAAAGGCCGCATGGCGTATCTGGGCGAACATATTGAAGTTGCTACAGCCCTTGGGTTTAGCGAAATTAACCCTGAAGGCGTGATCAGTTACCTGCATTACCACCGCGCTTACAAAACTGACTACGAGCTCTCTTGTATGCGTCAGGCGAATAGCATTGCAGTCGCAGGGCACAACGCTGCCAAAGCCACTTTTATGGCGGGTGGTTCAGAGTTTGATATTCAGCTGGCCTATCTGGCTGCAGTGGGTCAGGGCGAAAACGAAGTGCCTTACGGCAATATCATAGCGCTGAATCAAAACGCGGCTATTTTGCATTACACAGCTTTAGAGCGAAAAAAACCGGACCAATTCCATTCGTTTTTAATAGATGCTGGTGCCAGTTTTCATGGTTATGCAGCTGATATCACCCGTACTTATAGCTTTTTAGATGACGAATTCGCTGCACTGATCACTGCCATGACGGATAGTGAACTCAAGCTGGTGGATGGCTTAAAACCTGGCATCAAATACCCGGATTTGCATATCGAAGCGCATCAACATATTGCAAAGATTCTGGCCGACTTTAACTTTGTGCAAATGTCCGCAGAGGGCATCCTGGAATCCGGTATCAGCCGTACTTTCTTCCCGCATGGGTTAGGTCATCACCTGGGGTTACAGGTACATGATGTTGGCGGTTTTATGGCCGATGAACGTGGTACTCATGTGGCTGCTCCTGCTGATCATCCATTCCTGCGTACCACTCGTCTGGTCGAAGCCAACATGGTCTTCACCATAGAGCCTGGTTTGTATTTTATTGACTCTTTATTGGCTGATTTAAAAGAAACTGCCCATGGTAAAGCGGTGAACTGGGACAAAGTGGCTGAATTCCGTAAATACGGCGGTATCCGTATTGAGGATAACGTCATAGTGCACAAAGACCGCAATGAAAATATGACCCGCGATTTAAAGCTCGCTTAGGCGGTTTGATGTCCGGGTATTGGGTATTGGCTAAAACGGTTTCGTCTGAACAAGAAATCAAACGCAGCCGTTTTTTATGTACTTTATGGCCGATACAAAGTCTGGCAGAAGGCCAGCAGATTATTCGTCAGCAAAAGCAGCAACATCCACAAGCAGCTCATGTCTGCAGTGCTATGCTGTTGCCAGCAGGAGCAACGGGTCAGCCGCAAGCCTTCAGTGATGATGGTGAACCTTCTGGTACCGCAGGCAAACCTATGTTGGCTGTATTGCAAGGATCCGGCATGGTAGGGCTTTGTGCGACTGTAGTACGTTATTATGGCGGCATTCAGCTGGGCACTGGCGGATTAGTTCGTGCCTACAGTGATGCAGTACGACAAGCTCTGACGCTGGCACAACGCGAATTTATACCTATACGGCATCAGGCCACTCTGTCTGTGCCTTATGCCGTTTTTGAAGCCATACAGCGCCTGTGGCAAAACCGCTGGTTGATAGACCAGCAAGAGTTTGACCAGCAAGTGCGATTAACAGTACGTATCGCTCAAAGTGACCAACAGGAATTTGAACAGCAGTTTATGCAGACCATACTCAGACTAAAAGAATCGCAAGCCACCCTGATGTGGCATAACCCGTCAGAGCAGGATTCCTGATGCAATACCGTTCCATCATCCGTATTTTAGGTCTGCTGGTTACCATCTTCAGTATTACCATGTTGCCACCAGCCTTTGTTGCCTATTGGTATCAGGATGGTGCTGGCGTGCCTTTTTTATTGTCTTTTTTCCTGTCCTTGCTGATTGGTTTTGTCGTTTGGTATCCAAACCGCAATGAGAAATCTGAACTGAAAGTGCGGGAGGGCTTTTTAATCGTAGTGTTGTTCTGGACCGTATTAGGTGCAGTAGGTGCCTTACCTTTCTGGCTGACCGAAAATCCTGATATGAACTTGGCTGCCAGTATGTTTGAGTCTTTTTCAGGCTTAACCACCACTGGCGCTACTGTGCTGACAGGCTTAGAAAGTCTGCCCAAAGCTATTTTGTATTATCGCCAGCAAATGCAGTGGTTTGGCGGTATGGGGATCATCGTATTAGCTGTGGCTATTCTGCCTATGTTAGGGGTAGGGGGCATGCAGTTGTACAGGGCTGAAACTCCGGGTCCGGTCAAAGATAACAAAATGACGCCCCGTATAGCTGATACCGCTAAGCATCTGTGGTTTATATATCTGGGGATTACTATCGCTTGTGCTGTATCTTTTTATGTCGCGGGTATGAGTGTTTTTGACGCGATTTGCCATGCATTTTCTACCGTCGCTGTAGGAGGTTTTTCTACCTACGACGCCAGTATTGGTTACTTTAACAGCGTCAGTATTAATATGATTTGTGCGCTGTTTTTACTGATTAGCTCAGTCAATTTCCCTCTGCACTTTGCCGCTGTACGAGGCAAAAATATTAAGACGTATTGGCGCGATCCAGAGTTTAAAGCCTTTGTCGCTATTCAGTTGGCGTTGATGGTGATCTGTTTTCTGGTGCTGTTGGAAGAGCAAATTTACCCAGATTGGCAAAGTGCATTAAACCATGGTTTTTTTCAATCCGTGTCTATGTCGACTACAGCAGGGTTCTCCACCGCAAGCTTTTCCAGCTGGCCGCTGTTTTTGCCTATTCTGTTAATCTTCGCCAGCTTTATCGGTGGTTGTGCTGGTTCTGCCGCCGGTGGTTTAAAAGTAGTGCGGGTACTGCTGCTATTTTTACAGGGCAAAAGGGAGTTAAACCGCTTAGTACATCCACGTGCTGTGTATTCGATCAAGCTGGGCCGTCGGCCAGTACCGGATCGAATAGTAGAAGCCGTCTGGGGCTTTTTTGCCGCTTATGCTTTTGTCTTTGTCGTCATTATGTTGTTGCTGTTGTTGGTAGGGATGGACAATATCAGTGCTTTTACCGCTACCGCGGCTTGTTTAAATAACTTAGGCCCTGGCTTAGGGGAAGTGGCTGCCAACTTTGCATCAGTGCCGGATGCTGGTAAATGGGTACTGATTATGGCGATGATCTTCGGTCGTCTGGAAGTATTCACCTTGTTGGTATTGTTCACAGCTGTATTCTGGAAAGATTAATTCTGCCGTCGTCCTTGTCGCTACAGCGGCGTTGACCGCACTCAATAGCTCCGGTCGCATAGACAGCTATGCTCCTGGAGACTCTTTCGTTTGTCGCCTTGCTGTAACCACAATGCCATAGGCAGAACCTTTGCCGTAGTACTTGCCGGCCAATCTTTTTCGACATCAATTGGGAATTTTAGAGGGGGCGCTGATAATCCGCGCCCCTAGTGTGAAGGTATAGGTGGGTATTAAATAAATATCGCGCTGACCTGGAATAAGCGTTCCACTTCGGTGATGTACTTTTTATCCACCAAAAATAAAATCACATGGTCGTCAGTTTCAATCACTACGTTATCGTGAGCTATTAATACTTCGTCACCACGCACTATGGCGCCTATGGTCGCACCTGGAGGCAGTTTAATCTGGCCTATGGCCTGACCTACCACTTTAGATGTCGATTTATCACCATGAGCGACCGCCTCAATGGCTTCTGCAGCGCCTCTGCGCAGTGAGTAAACGTTCACTATGTCACCACGGCGGATATGAGTCAGCAGGGCTGAAATAGTGGCTTGTTGTGGCGATACGGCTATATCTACTTCGCCCCCTTGCAGCAAATCCACATAAGCACCACGTTTAATCAGCACCATGGTTTTTTGCGCGCCCATACGTTTTGCCAGCATGGCCGACATAATGTTGGCTTCATCGTCATTGGTCACTGCTAAAAACACATCGACCTGTTCGATATTTTCTTCTTCCAACAACTCTGGATCTGAAGCATCGCCAATATAAACCACTGTATTGTCCAAAGCGCTGGACAGGTATTCGGCGCGCTCTTTACTGCGCTCTATTAGCTTCACGCTGTGGTTTTTCTCTAAGGCGCGAGCCAAACCATAACCGACGTTACCGCCACCGGCTATCATAATGCGGTGATAGCTTTTCTCCAGCTTTTGCAGCTCGCTCATCACAGCGCGGATATGTTTAGTCGCTGCGACAAAAAACACTTCATCGTCTGCTTCTATCACCGTAGTACCCAAAGGCTTAATAGCATGACCACGACGGTAGATAGCGGCAACACGTGCATCCACATGCGGCATATGCTGTTTTAAGGTGGATAAGGCGTGGCCTACCAATAAACCACCGTAATAGGCTTTTACCGCTACTAAGCTGACCCGGCCTTCAGCGAACTCCACCACTTGTAAAGCACCAGGGTAGTCAATCAGGCGTTTGATATAGTCTGTGACCAGGGTTTCAGGGGAAATAAAGTGGTCGACCGGCATATCGTCTTTGTTAAACAACTGGTCACGGTATTTCAGATACTGGTTAGTCCGGATACGGGCAATTTTTAGCGGTGTATTAAAAATACTGTAGGCCACCTGACAGGCGACAATATTCACTTCGTCGCTGCTGGTGACCGCAATAATCATATCAGCGTCTTCAGCGCCAGCACGTTTTAAAATATCCGGGTGCGCGCTATGGCCATGCACCACCTGCAAATCGTATCTGTCTTGCAGGGCGCGCAGCTTTTCAATATTGGTGTCAACGACAGTAATGTCGTTTTGTTCACCGACCAGGTTTTCCGCTAAAGTGCCACCCACCTGACCTGCACCCAGAATTATAATTTTCATAAAGCCTCTGCGTTACCGCTTTGTCTTGCGAAGTTTGGCATAAAAGAAACCATCCATCTGCTGCTGTCCCGGCAATATTTGCCAGTGCAAATCCGGGTGGCTGTCGGCCAGCGGGATTAATTTTGCATCTGCGTGGTCGGCTAAAAAGGCCTGGATTTGTTGCAGGTTTTCTTCCGGCAACACTGAGCAGGTGGCATACAACAATTCGGCATCAGGTTTTAATAAAGGCCAGATTTTGCGCAGAATGTCTTGTTGTAGCTCGACTAATGGCGCTATATCGGTTTTTTTGCGTAACCAGCGAATATCAGGGTGGCGACGGATCACGCCAGTAGCCGAACAAGGCACGTCCAGCAATATGCGGTCAAAGGTTTGAAAACCAGCCCAGTCGTCCGGATCTGCAGCGTCAGCAGCCATCACACGGGCATCTAAACCTAAGCGGTCCAGATTGTCGTATACCCTGTCTAAACGGCGTGGGTCTTTATCCAGCGCTAATACATCAGCTTCTGGTGCCAGTTCCAGAATATGGCAGGTTTTGCCACCAGGAGCGCAGCAGGCATCTAATACCGAATCTTTATTGCGTGCACCCAGGAAATAAGCGGCATGCTGAGCAGCACCATCCTGTACTGAAAACCAGCCATCAGCATAACCAGGTAATAAGGTCACATCAGATGCTTGTTCCAGCAGCAGGGCACAAGGTAAATAAGCAAAAGGCTGACTGGCGGCTATACCTTCAGCGGCAAGAGCGGCCAGATAAGCTTCAGGCGTAGTACGTAACTGATTTACCCTCAGCCATAAAGGTGCTTTTTGCTGATTTTCATCCAGAATTTGCTGCCACTGCTCTGGGTAAGCTTGTTGCAGCTGGGTGATGATCCAGCTTGGGTGGTTGTACTGCACAGGTAAAGGCGCTTCCTGAAAATCAAACACTTCAGGTTTACGCTGCACTGAACGTAATACGGCGTTAATTAAACCTGTCAGGCTTTGGCCTTTTAATTCACGCGCTGCTTCTACGGTTTCGCCTATGGCGGCATGGTCTGGTACCCGTAAAAATTTCAGCTGATACAAACCAACGTAAATTAAAAACTGCAGCGGGCGCAGGTGTTTGACCAGCGGTTTATCCATCAGTTTCTGACAAACAGTTTCCAGTTGAGGCAAATAACGCATCACACCAAAACAGATTTCCTGTAGCAGGGCTTTATCTAAAGGCGAGTCCAGCTCAATTTGAGCTTTATGCAGAACTTCTGATAAGGATTTACCCTGATCCACTACCTGATAACAGGCTGTTGCCGCCAGGGCGCGTAAATTTTTACTCATCAGTTCTGCCCATCAACATTGGTCAGCATCTGGCCTGGCTGAAACCAGTCGGCGCGGCCATTGAGGAAATCCATCACTTTCATGGCTTTTTTGCCGGCAGGTTGTAATTCGGTGATCACCAATACGCCATCAGAGGTTTGAATGGCGATGCCTTTTTTATCCACCCACAGAACTTGGCCAGGTAAACCAGAGCCTGGTTCTGTTACCGCGCGCCAGATTTTCAACTGCTGAGCGCCCAATTGCAGATAACTGATAGGCCAGGGATTAAAAGCACGGATTTCGCGCTCAAGCGCTGCGGCTGGCTTGGTAAAATCTAACAAAGCTTCTTCTTTGGATAACTTTTCGGCGTAGTTGGCCAGTTCATCCTGTTGCGGTTGAGCTTGGGCTTGTAGTGCTTCCAGATCTGCTAGCGCTTCAACTAATGCGACTGGACCTGTTAACGCCAGTTTGTCATACAAGCTGGTGCTGGTTTCATCCACAGCTATAGGAGTGCTGACTTTGCTCAGCATAGCGCCTGTATCCAGGCCTATATCCATCTGCATAATAGTGACACCGGATTCGGCGTCACCTGCCCAAATGGCACGTTGAATAGGCGCTGCACCACGCCAGCGTGGTAATAACGAGCCATGCACATTGATACAACCTAAACGTGGTGCATCGAGCACAGCTTGGGGCAGGATCAGACCATAAGCTACCACTATCATCAGATCGGCATTTAATGCCGCTAATTCTTGTTGAGCAGCGGCTTTTTTTAACGACTTCGGCTGATACACCGGAATATCATGTTGCAATGCCAGTTGTTTTACCGGACTTTGTTGCAACTGATGACCACGACCTGCAGGTCTGTCGGGTTGACTGTAGACGGCAATCACCTGATGAGGAGAATCCAACAGGGCTGCGAGATGGCGGGCAGCAAAATCTGGTGTGCCCGCAAAAATAATACGTAACGGAGTGGTCAAAATAGTTCCTGCTTGGTTAACGGGCTGCGAGGCGAGCTTCTTTTTCCAGCTTCTTCTTAATACGGTCACGTTTTAACGGTGACAAATAATCAATAAACAACTTGCCCATTAAATGGTCCAGCTCGTGCTGTAAACAAATCGCCAGCAAACCTTCAGCCTGAATTTCAAACCACTCGCCTTTGGTGTTTTGCGCTTTGACTGTCACAGCTGCGGCGCGCTCTACTTTGGCGTAGCTTTGCGGCACAGACAAGCAGCCTTCTTCGTATTCAGTGTCACCACTTTTAGCAATGATTTCCGGATTGATAAAAATCATCGGCTCGTCACGGTTTTCTGAGATATCGATCACGACAACACGCTTGTGCACATTGACCTGAGTGGCGGCTAAGCCTATGCCATTTTCGGCATACATAGTGTCCAGCATATCTGCTGTTAGTTGTTTAATTTCGGCCGTTACTTCAGGCACAGCAGCGGCTACTGTGCGTAAACGTTCGTCTGGATAATGTAAAACTGTTAATACTGTCATGGAACCTACAAAAGTCGTCTATGTTCAATTGGCGTGCTATGGTCTAATTTTAGCCATTTATGCACAGTATGAATAGCTTAGTGTGCAAGAATTACTAATAAGTACGGATGGGGACGGTGTTATGCGACAGCAGCTTCTTGCTATTTTAGTCAGCTTCTCTGTGTTTTTCAGTCCTATTCTGCTGGCGGATGAGCTGAAACTCAAGGCTGATGCGCCTACCTTGTATCAGGTCAAGGCCGGCGACACCTTATGGGATATTGCTGGTTTGTATTTGCAACACCCCTGGTTATGGCCTCGTTTATGGAAGTTAAACCCTCAAGTAGATAACCCCCATCTGATTTACCCCGGTGATGAATTGCATTTACAGTTTGATGCCGATGGTCAGCCTATACTGACGTTAAATAGCCAGCGAGTGACCACCAGCAGCTCCGAAGTTACGCAAGCTCAAAGCGATACCTTGGCAGTTGGCACCATCAAATTAACTCCTCAAATTCGACGGATAGCAAAAGCAGATAAAGCCGTGCCTTCTATCTCGCTTGCCGGGATAGAACCTTTTTTATCGGAAGAACAACTGGTGTCTGAAGACCAATTGGAAAGCCTGCCTTATGTATTGGGTGGAAAAGACAATGTAAAAAACGCCGTCTCCGGTCATCTGCTTTATGTTCAGGGTGAGCTGGATCAAACTCAGCGTTATGGCATTTACCGCCAGGGCGAAGTCTACGAAGATCCTCAAAGTGGTGATGTCTTGGGTTATGAGGCCATATTAATGGCGGAAGCCAAAGTCTTGCCGCCGGCTATGGTGGACGAGCAACACATCAGTCGGATTGAAGTGCAAAAATCCAGACGTGAAGTGAAACAAGGTGACCGTTTATTGCCTATGCCACAGCAGTCGGTGTATCCGGACTTTTTTGAGCTGCAATCGCCAGAAACTGTAGTTTCCGGTGTGATAGTGGATAGCGCGTCTGAATGGCGCGAGTTTGCCAAAGGCGAAATTGTGCTGCTGAATCAAGGTTTGAATGCTCAGCTACAACCTGGTCATCTGCTGGGGATCTTCCGTCCGTCGCCTGCTGTGGTGGATTTTGGCGATAAACCTTCTTATCCGGAAGACAGCGACAAACTTCAGCGTATTTTGCATGAAGTGGTAGGTTCTGCGGATGAAATGCCCACCGAATTAGTAGGCCAGTTGATGATAGTCAAAGTGAGTGAACACAGCAGTTTTGCGATGATTTTACGCACAGAGCAACCAGTACGGGTGGGAGATTTAATAGGTAATCTCTGATGTTTTAACAAAGGAGAGGAATATGGATGACCTCGAACATTGGATACGTTTAGCTGCTATTCCGTCTATGGACAGGCTAAAACATCAGCAGTGGGCAGAACTGGTCTCTTCAGCTGACTTCCATCAACTGGATGATCACCAGCTACAGCAATTGGGTTTCACGGCGGGCCAAATTCAATGCCACAGAGTTATTACGCCACAGCGTATTGAGCATTGCCTGCAGTGGTTGCAAACTAGTTCTGATCACCATTTTATCCGTTACACAGACCCACTTTATCCTGAATTACTCAGCCAGATTAAACAGCCACCTTTTGCCTTGTTTATCAAGGGGAACCCGGCTTTGTTAAATGAAGCGCAGATTGCGATAGTGGGTAGTCGTCAGCCGACAGCAACAGGTAAACAAGTCGCCTTTAACTTTGCCGCTGATTTATGCCGCTTAGGTTTAACAGTCACCAGTGGCATGGCTAAAGGTATAGATGGTTGCAGTCATAGAGGCGCTTTGTCAGTACAAGGCAACACCATAGCTGTGCTTGGCCATGGTTTTGATACGGTTTATCCGGCTCAGCATAAAGAGTTGGCTGCGGAAATTGCCGGCAGCGGTGCTTTGGTGTCGGAGTTTTTACCTGATGTGCAGCCTAAAGGGGATCACTTTCCGCTGCGCAATCGTATAGTGGTGGGCTTAAGCTTAGGAACTTTAGTGGTGGAAGCTGCGCTTAAAAGTGGTTCTTTGATTAGTGCTGGTTATGCCGCTGAGTACAGTCGCGAGCTTTTTGTGATCCCTGGTTCTATCTACAATCCGCAGGCGGCGGGCTGCCATCAGTTAATTCAGCAAGGTGCTAAATTAACCACTTGTGTCGCCGATATAATAGAAGAATGGAGCTTTTTGCAAAATAACAGTCTAAGTACTGTAAAGAACAAAGAAAAAAATTTACAAACAGGCTTGTTTGATGACAGCTTGTTGGCTAACGTAGGTGATGAGGCCACTGCAATTGATTTAATAGCAGAACGTAGTGGTTTATCTGTAGCGCAAGTCTCAATTGAATTACTTCAACTGGAATTGGCCGGTGAAGTGGCAGCAGTACCTGGTGGTTACATCAGAGTGAGGAGGGCCTGACTATGTTTGATATCCTCATATATTTGTTTGAAAACTACATCCATAACGAGTCAGAAATTTATGTGAATCATGCCGATCTGCAGCGCGAGCTCAGCAAAGCTGGTTTCCATGATGATGATATTTTTAAGGCCCTGCGTTGGCTGGATTCTTTATCTGCCTTGCAGGAAAGTCATGTTAAGCCCTATTTAACCAAAGTGAATTCGACCGCAGTCCGTATTTACACTGTGGAAGAGCAACGTAAGCTGGAGACTGAGTGTCAGGGTTTCCTGCTGTTTCTGGAACAAATCAACGTGCTGGATGCGCCCACCCGCGAGATGGTATTGGACAGAGTGATGGACCTGGATCAGAGTTCTGTTAGCCTGGACGATTTAAAATGGGTGGTGTTGATGGTGCTGTTTAATGTGCCTGGTCGTGAAAATGCTTATGCCCAGATGGAAGACCTTATTTTTGACGAACCTACAGGGCCGCTGCATTAAGCGGCCTTTTTCGGTATACCCTTCGTTCTTGAAGCCGCAGCCGCGTTAACTTCACTCTTTCACCCCAATCACATAGGACAACTATGCTCATGGGGATTCTTTCGTTTGTCGCCTTGCTGCAACTCCAATTACTTTGGGTATATAATCTGTGCTGTTTTCTTCTATGGCCTTTGTATGTCCCAGTCTGACGATACACTTTTTCAACACGAAAAAACCGCAGAGCCTTGCCCTCTGTGTGGCCATGCTTTGCAGATAAAAAGTGGCAAAAACGGGCCTTTTTTAGGTTGCAGTAACTATCCGGTCTGTAATTACCTTAAAGCGCTGCATCCACATGAAAATACAGTGGTAAAAGTGTTAGAGGATCAACTTTGTCCAGAATGCGGAAACGAGTTGGCCGTCAAAAATGGTCGCTACGGTATGTTTATTGGCTGTAGCCATTACCCACATTGTCATTTTATTGTGCATGCCGATGAACCTGAACCCAGCGATGTGCCTTGTCCGGAATGCAAAAAAGGTCAGCTCTTGGAGCGCACCAATAAATATGGCAAGGCCTTTTATGGCTGCAGCAGATATCCGGACTGCAAATGCCTGCTGAATTTTAAACCGGTCGAAGGGCTGTGCCAGTTCTGCAACTATCCATTGTTGATGGAAAAACCTTCGGCTTCTGGTGTGAAACTACTGTGCGCCAGCAAGAAATGTCAGAAAGTGCAGGACAGTTAAAGCTGGCAAAAAGAGTTTTTGCCAGCTTAAGTGTTTTATTGCAGTTGCTTTAAGCGTGCCGCCACTAAATCCAATTCAGGGAATTCCTGCTCTGGTAAATGTTGACGCAGCAGATCAAAACGTTGTGCCAGTTCGCTGGTGCTGGTGGCGCTTAAATTGATATGGCCCATTTTGCGGCCTGGTCTTTTGCCTTTGCCGTACCAGTGCAAATGGCAGCTTGGTAAGCTTAATACTGCGGGGCTGACATGATCTTCACCCAGAATATTCACCATCAAAGTGGGACGCACTAAAGCTGTGCTGCCCAAAGGCAAACCACAGACTGCCCGTAAATGGTTTTCAAACTGACAAGTGTCAGCACCTTGTTGGGTCCAGTGTCCTGAGTTATGCACCCGCGGCGCTATCTCATTCACCAGCAGTTGGTCGCCAACCTGAAAAAACTCCAGCGCCAATACGCCGACATAATCCAAAGCCGCGGCTACAGCTTCAAACATTTGCTTGGCTTGTTGCTGCAATTCCTGCTGACCAGGTAAAGCAAGAGATACCGCCAGCACACCAGCGACATGATGATTTTCCGTCAGAGGGTAGACCACCATATCACCAGCCTGATTGCGGGCTCCAACTAAACTGACTTCACGGTCAAAACGGACAAACTGCTCAGCCACTATAGCTTGAGGTAAAGTGTGATCAGCGCCCGCCATAAACTGCTGGATGTCAGCCCAAACTGCTTGCGCATCAGCCTGAGTTTTTAAGCGCCATTGGCCTTTGCCGTCATAACCTGCCAAAGCGCTTTTCAGCACCAGTGGCAAACCCAGCTGTTCAATCGCCTGATAAAAATCCTGTTCAGTCACGACAATTTTATAAGCAGCGTTGGTCACGCCTGCTTTATCCAGCAGTTGTTTTTCCTGACGGCGATCGCCACCTGCTTTTATCGCAGTGCTGTTTGGTAAAAACTTACCGCTTTGCTGACACAGCTCCTGCACCGGATAAGGGATATGCTCAAACTCAGAGGTGATTACATCTGCATTGGCAATAGCTTGTGCCAAACCAGTGCCCAGTTGTAGCTGAGTGACAGGGTCAACAATAGTGTCGCTGTTCACATCATAAGCAGAGACTTTTAAATTCAGAGGAGTACCTGCCAGGCTCATCATACGAGCCAGTTGACCAGCACCTAAAACCAGAACCTTCATCAATTATTCCTCGGCTGGATTCGGGTGAGCCAATACGGAGTCAGTTTGTTCTTTACGGAAGGCATCAATTTTGCTCATCAGCCCTGCATCAGAGGTCGCCAGAATTTGTGCTGCCAATAAGCCTGCATTGGCTGCACCTGCATCACCAATAGCCAGCGTACCCACGGCAACACCTTTTGGCATCTGCACTATGGATAACAAGGAATCCAGACCTTTTAAGGCTTTAGACTGCACTGGCACACCTAAGACTGGCAGGCTGGTAAAAGCCGCCGCCATACCAGGTAAATGCGCTGCACCACCTGCACCGGCAATAATGACTTTTAAACCACGACCTGCAGCATTAGTAGCGTAGTCTGCCAACAGTTGAGGGGTTCTGTGAGCTGAAACAACAGTAGTTTCATAGGCAATTTGAAAACGATCTAACATATCGGCCGCGTTTTTCATTGTGGGCCAATCAGATTTAGACCCCATGATAATACCTACTTTCATCGTTGTTTCCTTAAAGCTGCAAAG
>JAHIWM010000233.1 GCA_018815765.1 Gammaproteobacteria bacterium
AACCGCGCGAGCGGATCATTTTCAGCTCAATGGCTATAACAGAGCCACTAACCCCGCATTATCTGCGTTACCTCTGTACAGTTTTCGCGATGTCAGCTCCTGCGGCACAGCCACAGCACATTCTGTACCTTGTATGTTTTCCGCTATGGGGCGCGATCAATATGTCGAGTCTGTGGCAAAAAACTCCAGCAATGTACTGGATATACTTAAGCGCAGTGGCATAGCTGTCAGCTGGTTTGATAATAATTCAGGCTGTAAAACGGTTTGTGACAGAGTGCCGTCAGAGTTTTTATTTAACGACAGCGCCAATCCGTTATGTGAAGACGGGCAATGTCAGGACGAGATTTTATTGCAGGCATTGCAAGCTCAGCTCACTAAACAATACAGCGCAGATCGGCTTATTGTTTTACATCAGTTAGGCAGTCATGGCCCTGAGTATTTCAAACGTAGCTCTGCAAGCCAAAAGCACTTTTTACCAGAATGTACCAACAAGCAACTGCAACTTTGTCAGCAAGCTGAAATTATCAATGCTTATGACAACAGCATAGTGGCGACTGACGAGCTGCTGAGTCGTATTATCCGGACCTTACAGGACGAGCAGGGCTATCAGACGGCCATGTTGTATCTGTCTGATCACGGTGAGTCGTTGGGGGAAAACGGCGTCTATTTGCATGGTTTGCCTTACTGGATGGCGCCTGATGCCCAGACCAAAGTACCTATGCTGTGGTGGATGTCCGATGCTTATGCCAGCGCTCAGCAGTTAAAAGCCGAATGTATGGCGCAAAGAACAACACAAAAGCTCAGCCATGATCATTTGTTCCATAGTTTGTTGGGTATTTTTCAAATCAACAGCCAAATTCATCAGCAAAATCTGGATTTATTTCAGCCCTGCTGAGCCGGAACATCTGCCTTTTCGTCAGAACCAGCTTCAGGTAATCTGGCGGCTGATGCCGATTTAAGGAAACCGCATGAAGCGTAAATTATTTATTAACTTAGCCGCTATCGATTTAAAAGCCTCCACCGACTTTTTTCTGCGACTGGGTTTTGGTGTTCATCCTCAGTTTAGTGATGATACCGCCAGTTGTATTGTGCTGAGTGATGACTTGTACCTGATGCTTTTAACCAACGAAAAGTTTGTTTCATTCAGCCCGAATCCTTTAATTAACAGTCATCAGCAGACTGAAGTGCTGAACTGCTTAAGTTGCCACAGCAAAGCTGAAGTGGATGAACTGGTGCAAAAGGCAGTAAAGGCAGGTGGTAAAACTTACAACCAGCCCCAAGATCATGGCTTTATGTATGCTCATGGTTTTCAGGATTTGGATGGCCATGTCTGGGAGCTGGTGTATATGGAAATGCTGCAAGCTTAAGTCTGAAACTCCAGTAGTCAGCGGCATTTCAGCTGTTATAATGCAGCAGTATTTTATATGTCCAAACTGACAAATTTGCTGTCGGTGCATTTAGATAAGGATTTGAATTTTATGGCGGACGTTGAACATCGCCCAACTAACTTTATTCGTCAGATCATCGATGCCGATCTGGCTTCAGGCAAACACAACACTACTGTGACCCGTTTCCCGCCAGAGCCTAATGGTTATCTGCACATTGGTCATGCGAAGTCTATTTGTCTGAACTTTGGCATCGCTGAAGATTATCAGGGCCAGTGTAACTTACGTTTTGACGACACCAACCCTGAAAAAGAAGACATCGACTTTGTAAATTCTATTCAGCAGGACGTGCAGTGGTTAGGCTTTCACTGGTCTGGCAATGTGCGTTATTCGTCAGATTATTTTGATACTTTGTATGGTTATGCTGTTGAACTGATTAACAAAGGTTTGGCTTATGTTTGTTTTTTAAACGCCGAACAAATGCGTGAATACCGTGGCAATTTAACTCAGCCTGGTAAAAACAGCCCAACCCGTGACACTTCACCTGAAGAAAACCTGGCCTTGTTTGAAAAAATGCGTGCCGGCGGTTTTAAAGAGGGCGAGTGTTCGCTGCGCGCTAAAGTTGATATGAGCTCCGCTTTTATGTGTATGCGGGATCCGGTGATTTACCGCGTTAAGTTTGCTCATCACCATCAAACCGGTGATAAGTGGTGCATTTACCCAATGTACGATTTCACGCACTGTATTTCTGATGCGCTGGAAGGTATTACTCATTCGTTATGTACGCTGGAGTTCCAGGACAACCGTCGTTTATACGACTGGATTCTGGACAACATCACTATTGCCTGTCATCCACAGCAAATCGAATTCTCCCGTCTGAATCTTGAATATCAGGTGATGAGTAAACGTAAGCTGCACAACCTGGTTGAAGGTGGTCATGTAGCGGGTTGGGATGACCCACGTATGCCTACTATTGCTGGTTTACGCCGCCGTGGTTTTACGCCAGCGTCTTTGCGTGAATTCGCAAAACGTATTGGTGTCACCAAACAAGACAATATGATCGAAATCAGCGCGTTGGACTCCTGTATCCGTGAAGATCTGGATGCCAATGCACCACGGGCTATGGCGGTCATTGATCCGTTAAAAGTCACCATCAGCAACTACAACGCCGCCGATGTGGAATGGTTAGAGGTTCATAACCATCCAAAAGAAGAAAGCATGGGCAGCCGTAAAGTGCCGTTTGGCCGTACTTTGTATATAGACCGCGCGGACTTCCGTGAAGAAGCCAACAAAAAGTACAAACGTATGGTGACAGGTGGCGAAGTTCGCTTACGTGGTGCTTATGTTATTCGTGCTGATGAAGTGATTAAAAACGAAGCTGGCGATATTGTTGAACTGATTTGTTCTTACGACCCAGAGACTTTAGGTGTGAACCCGGCGGATGGCCGTAAAGTGCGTGGTGTGATTCACTGGGTAGAAGCGTCACAAGCTGTGCCTGCTGAATTCCGTATTTACGACAAGTTATTCACTGTACCAAACCCTGCTGCTGAAGAAGACTTTTTAGCTGTGATTAATCCGGCTTCTTTAACAGTGAAAACAGGTTGGGTTGAGCCAAGCTTAAAAACAGCCGAAGCAGAAAAAGCCTTCCAGTTTGAGCGTGAGGGTTATTACTGTGCTGACAACAAAGATTCAACGCCGGATCATTTGGTGTTTAACCGCACTGTAGCTTTACGCGATACCTTCTTCGAAGACTAAAACCTTAAAATGGGGTCAGATCACATTGTTAACAGTTAACAATGTGATCTGACCCCATTTTTATATTTATCTATTACACTCTAAGCAGTTCATTTTTCAGGATATGCCTGATGTACAGATCGTGCTTTTATCTGCTGCTTTGCCTGACGTTTTTTCCTTTAAGCTCTTTTGCTGACACCGTGCGTTATCCTGCCATTGAAGATTCTGGCGATCAGCGCTCAAACTATCCCATTGCTTTACTTGAACTTGCTTTGAAAAAAGCGGGTAGCACTGCCACTTTGCAAAGTACCTCTGCGCGGGTGTCTAAAAGCCGGGCTTTGCATTTACTGGAAACCGGAGTGGAAGTGGATATAGTGTGGACCATGACCTCTATTGAGCGTGAAAAACGCTTTTTACCTATACGTATTCCTATCTATAAAGGTTTGGGCAGCTACAGGTTATTGCTTATTCGAAGCGAGGATCAGCCAAAATTCAGCGCTTTGAAAGATGAAGCGGCACTGAAACAACAAATGATGTCGCAGGTGCATGACTGGGTGGATACGGATGTGCTGCACCACAATAAATTTAAAGTGTTGAACGCATCCAGTTACCAGAGTTTATTTCAGATGCTGCTGCATAAAAGAGTGGATGCTGTGCCACGTAGCGTGCTTGAAATAGCAGCCGAGCAGCAGCTTTTTGCACAGCAGGGTTTGCATATTGAAACCGATTGGCTGCTGCATTATCCAGGTGCTGTGTATTTTTTTGTTTCGAATAAAAATCAGCAACTGGCAGAGAAAATTGAGTCGGGTTTACGTAAGGCACTTAAAGACGGCAGCTTTGATTTATTATTCCAAAAACACTTTGTCAGTCAGTTGAAGAAAATGAAGTTGTCAGAGCGTAAACTGGTCGAGCTTGAGAATCCCCTGTTACCCCCGGAAACCCCGCTGGGGGAATCGATGCTTTGGTACAAGCCGGATTAACTATTTTTTTGTTGTATTACGGCCATGATCTGCTTTAAATTCAATACATTAAACCCTTGAGATCCGGAGTTGAAGTGGACGTTTTTTTCGCCGTTTTGTTTTTTGCCTTTTCTACCACTATTACCCCAGGTCCGAATAACATCATGATGTTGTCCTCCGGCGTGAACTATGGTGTTAAAGCCAGCCTGCCGCATTTTTTCGGCATTTGTTTCGGTTTCCCTTTGATGGTGCTATTGGTTGGTCTGGGTTTTGGTGTGGTATTTGAACGTTTTCCCCAACTGCATATCTGGATCAAAGTTTTAGGTGTGTTGTATTTACTGTGGCTGGCGTGGAAAATTGGCTCCAGTACGCCCAGCAGTATTGAAGGCTCAGACGCCAAACCTTTTAGTTTTCTGCAGGCCGCTTTATTTCAGTGGGTTAACGGCAAAGCCTGGATTATGGCCTCTGGCGCAGTCGCTGCTTTTACCACTGTGGCAGGTAATGCCTGGTGGGATGTAACTCAAATTACAGCCGCCTTTTTACTGGTCAGTTTCCCTTGTGTTGGTGTCTGGTTAACCTGTGGTGCTTTGCTTCGTTCCTTACTCAATCAGCCTTTGTATCAGCGTATTTTTAATTGGGCTATGGCATTGCTGTTGGTGTTATCGGTAGGGCCTGTGTTGGCTGAGCTTTATGCAGAGTGGATGCTGTAAATGCTGAGTATCGAGAATCTAACTTTTAGTTATGGCAAACAGCAACTGTTCTCAAATTTACAGCTGCAGTTAGAACCCGGTTTACACTGGTTAAGTGGTGCCAATGGCTCTGGTAAATCCAGTTTATTACGAATTTTAGCCGCTCTGGATAAAGCATCGCAGGGCAGTATCAGCTTTCATCAGCATCAGGTTGGTAGCTCCGCTTATCAGGCTTTGGTGAGTATTAGTGCTGATGCGGTGGCGCCTTTACAGGACAATACAGTGCTTGGCGTGCTGCAGCTGGTGGCGCGTTGTCGTGGCACTGAGATGGAGCAGTTGCTACTGCATACCAAAGCTTTTGCATTAGAGCCTTTGTTGCAGCAAAAAGTAGCGGTGTTGTCGTTAGGCCAACAAAAGAAGCTGAGTTTAACTTTGGCTTTGGCGGCAAAGCCACAACTGTTGTTGCTGGATGAGCCTTTTAACGCACTGGACCCGGATGCTTTAGTCTATTGCTGCACGCAGTTACAAGCAGCGAAAGAGCGGGGGGCTTTGGTGCTGATCGCCAGTCATTTATCACCCCAAAGTTTTCAGCTGGAACTTAATCAACATCTGGAGTTAAAGGCCGGTGGGCACTTATCTTTTTCTCCGTTATGAGTTGTTCAGGCAACAGGCTGAGGATGCTTTTGCGCCTCTGAAGCAGTTTTCTTTTATGCTGTTGCTGGTTGCAGGCCATGCGCTGATAGGGCTCTGGGCGCCTTTGGTTTTACTGGGGTTTCAGTTGTTTAACCCCGAACTGGGTACCGTTGAGCGTTGGCCTTATTTGCAAATGTTACTGGTTATTATGTTCTGTTGGCAGGGCTCCATAGCCTGGCAACAAAAATCTGTGGCAGAACAGTATTTTATCGAAAGTCTGGCGCCTTCAGCCAAAGTAGCATGGCTTAGCAATAAGCTGATGGCGCTACTCAATCAGCTACCTTTCTGGTTTTTAACTTTGCCAGTGTTTATTTATCTGCTGTTCAGTGGAAAGACGATGGCATGGCTGGATGCCACGCAGTTGCTGTTGGTGCTACTTGTGCTATGTTGGAGTTTTCATGCCCGCCAGACCAGCTGGTTGGCTCTTTTTGCTGTATTTATGCTGCCTGCTATTACGTTTTGGAGCCTGCCGCTGTTGGCTTTGATGTTGCTGGAGAGGGCTTTACAGCATCACCTAAGCGGAAATCCTTTGTCGGCTGGCTCTTTATTTCGGTATTGGTTGTATTGGTTCGTCGGGCAGCAGCAAAATAAAGCGCTGTTGTTGCTGATTATTTTTGTGCTGGCATTGTGGAAATACTGGCTGGTGCAACAACTAAAAGCTGAAGCTTTGCTTTTTATCAATTCTGTGTTTATCTGGACTTTAGCCTTGTTGTGTTATGCCCAACAAAAACTTTGGCAGCAGCAGTTGTTATCGCAGCATTACTTCTGGTTAAGCTGCTGTACTTCAAAGCAGCGTTTTGGTTTAAAGCTGATGAATGTGTTACCTGTATTGTTAGCTTCTATTTGGGCGCTGACTTTTTTGGATGCGGCTTCGGCAGTCTGGACCATCATTCTGGCTGTTGTTTTAAGTTTTTGGCCTAAGCCAGCTTTGTTGTCGGTTGCGGTCTGCTGTTTTATGCTTTTGTTGGTATTGAATGGGCAAGGACTTTGGGTATGAAAAAATTAGTGGTGTTGCTGTTGTTAATCTGGGGGCCTATAGCGCTAGCGCAAAGCCTGTGGATTGATGTGCGTACTGTCGAGGAATACAACGCAGGACATTTAGAAGACGCGATCAACATTCCTTATGATGAAATTGAACAAAAAATTCAGGTTGTCAGTGCTGATAAAACGACCGATATTCAGCTGTATTGCCGTAGTGGTCGTCGCTCTGCTATTGCGCTGGAAACCTTAAGAGGCTTGGGCTACAGCAAGGTGACAAATGCTGGTGCTTATCAGCAGTTGAAACACAAACAGACTAAATCTAACGAGTAGGGCTAAATTTAACAACGCGAATGTCCGGAGATTTTTCGTTAAGATACAAGTCGATATAAAACACAACTTTGTTGGGTGTGATGAAAAGCAGTATCGATGAGAAAATAGCGCTGGAACATCAGGCCGCCAGAGTTTTTATGCGACTGTACCAGCACAAATTCGGCATCAAAATGCAGCATATCTGGCATAACGAACCGGCTAAGCCTGATGTGTCCTGTTATTTGGAGCAGCAACGGCTGGATCTGGAAATTGCCCATTTGTATGGCAGCGAAGCTGAAGCGATGAAAATTCTGGGTCGTGAACTTAAAGGTGGCACGCTGGACGCTTTGCAATCACTGACCCAATTTCCTGTGGCAGAACGTTTATTACAGGCGCTGGATAAACTGATTAGCAACAAGGCGCAAAAAAGTTATGACTCTGAAAAAGTCTGGCTGGTGATCCGCAATGCGCATCCCGATTGGCATGCCGAAGAGCTGGCCCAAACTCCGCATTTATTACAAATTCCGTCCAAACATCCGTTTGAGCAAATCTGGCTGGTGGCGGATATGACAGGGCAGGCCGGGTTGGTGCCTTTGTATCCTTTGACTTTAGCAAAGAGCTTGAAAGAGAAGGGCGTATGAAACTGCTTGGCAAAGCACAGCAACTGGCACAAAGGCTCTATTTCTGGCGTTTAGGCTTAGTCTTTCTGGGCTTTTATGCGCTTGGTTTTGGGATCTATTATCTGCTGCAAGGCCCGTCTGTGGTGTTTGAAGTCGCCTTGTTATTATCCGTGGTATTACTCGGCTGGGTGCTATTGGCATGGCTAACGCTTCTGCTGTTTCGGCAGTTACCAGACTGGCAACTGCCCCAAAGTTTTTGGCAAAAATTAAAACAAGCAGCGCATAAATTATGGTATCAGGCCTTGCTTTGGGCTTGTCTGCTGCTTAGTATCGCCACCCTGTATTTAATGGCGAAAGCGCTGAAAGCTTTGGTCAGTCAACTGATCTGATAGGTGAAAGGTAACGCATGCGCTGCGATTTGTTTTGCTCTGTAGTTGATAACTTTGGTGACATTGGCATCTGCTGGCGTTTAGCGCGGCAGTTGCAGACTGAACATCAATGGCAGGTCACTTTGTGGGTCGACGATTTAGCCAGCTTTCAGAAAATTTGCCATAGCATCAATCCAAACCTCGCCAGTCAGTTGCAACATGACGTGCTGGTCAGACATTGGACAGCTGTATTGCCAGAGCTTACAGCGGCGGACAGACCGGATTTAGTGATTGAAGCTTTAGCCTGCACTATTCCGCCATCTTATTTAGAGTGGATGGCTTCTTTTACTAACAAACCTTTGTGGCTGAATCTGGAATACTTGTCAGCAGAAGACTGGGTGCATGGCTGTCATGCTTTGCCATCACCTCATCCACAATTACCACTGCAAAAGTATTTCTTTTTCCCGGGTTTTACCGCACAAACCGGTGGCTTATTAAGAGAGCAGGGGCTGGTTGAAACTTTGGCAGAATTGAGTGGTTCAACGCAGTTACAGCAGCAGTTTTGGCAAGGGCTTGGCCTGTTGGATGCAATGGATTATCAGCAAAAAATCTCTTTATTTGCGTATAGTCAGGCGCAGATCCGCTCATGGCTGGAGCAATTAGCGAACTCAGCACAAAGGACTTTACTAGTGGTGCCACAAGGGCAACTGGCGACAGATTTAACCCAACTTTTCTCCGAACTAAAAGCAGGGCGTTTTGACTATAAGTCTTTAAGTATCCGTGTTTTAGATTTTATGCTACAGCCTATGTATGACCAGCTACTGGCTTGCTGCGATATTAATTTTGTTCGGGGTGAAGATTCAGTGATCAGAGCCCATTGGGCGGGTAAAGCTTTTATCTGGCAAATTTACCGGCAGGAAGAGCAGGCACATTTAGTTAAACTACAGGCCTTTTTAGACAAGTACCTGCAACATGCCCCTGAACAACAAAAAGCCTGTATAGAAAAGCTGCATATGGCCTGGAATCTGGAGCAGGATATCAGCGCAGAATTCGCTTTATTCAGTAATTTTAGTGAACAAATTCAGATGCATAACAAAAAGTGGCAGGAATATTTAATTCAGCAGCAAGATCTTGCCAGCAACCTCGTGCGTTTTGCTGAAAATAAACTTATAATGTCGCGCAATTTTTCCTAACAAGAAGATGTTTCAATTATGATGAAGACTGCTCAAGAAGTACGCGCTGGCCAGGTGATCATGGTCAACAACGAGCCAATGGTTGTTCAGAAAGCTGAATTCAACAAATCTGGCCGTAACTCTGCTGTTGTAAAAATGAAGATGAAAGGTCTGTTAACTGGTGGTGGTCTTGAGACTGTTTACCGTGCGGACGACAAGTTCGAACAAGTCATGTTAGACACTAAAGAAGTGTCTTACTCTTACTACGCAGACCCAATGTACGTATTTATGGATGCTGAGTACAACCAGTACGAAATCGAAGCGGACAACATGACTGAAGCTCTGAAGTACTTAGTACCAGATATGCAGTGTTCTGTTGTTTTCTACGGTGAGCGTGCTATCTCTGTTGACTTGCCTCCATTCGTAGTACGTGAAGTGGTTTACTCTGAACCTGCTGCCCGTGGCGATACTTCAGGTAAAGTGATGAAGCCAGCTAAGCTGGATACAGGTTTCGAAATCATGGTTCCTGCTTTCGTTGAAATCGGCGACAAGATTGAAATCGACACCCGTACTGACGAATACCGCAGCCGCGCTAAGTAATTAGCCTGCCTGATAATAGGGGTCAGAGTAAAATTAAATCTTCGATTTAATTTTACTCTGACCCCTTTGTTTTTCTGGCCCACTTCTTTTTTTGGGAATTTCTGATGAGCATTATTTCAACCCGTATTGATGGTCTTGAACTACGTTTGGCGACTGAAGCTGATGTGCCTGCTATTTTAAGTTTTATTCAGCAGCTGGCTGACTATGAAAAGCTGTCGGATCAGGTGGTAGCGACTGAACAAAAACTGCGGGACACTTTGTTTGCTGACAAAGCCTATGCTGAAGTAGTGCTAGCGAATTACCAGGGCAAGGACGTAGGTTTTGCGTTGTTTTTCCATAACTACTCTACCTTTTTGGCCAAGCCTGGAATTTATCTGGAAGACTTATTTGTTGAGCCAGCTTGCCGTGGCGTGGGTGTGGGTAAAGCCTTGATCACTTATCTGGCGAAGCTGGCGGTAGAGCGCGATTGTGGCCGTCTGGAATGGTCTGTACTGGACTGGAATCAGCCCGCTATCGACTTCTATCAGTCGTTGGGTGCTGTGATGCTGCACGACTGGCGCATCAATCGTGTGACTGGCGCTACTTTAACGCAGATGGCAGAGCTGTTCCCGGCTTGATTAATTCGGGTCAGAGTAAAATTAAAGGGGATGATCCGGATACAACAAATAGGGCTGGCGTTGTTGTCTGAAGCGCATTAGTTCACTCTGCCAGCTTTGGCGGATTTTCGCTTCGCTCCAACCTTGTTCAATCTGTTGCCTGAGCTTATTGGTGCCAGACAGCTTGTCCATAAAATCAGGTGAATTAAATAGCTTCAGCTGATGTTTGGCAAAAAGCGCCTGAGCCTGAATTAAGTAACTTAAATCCAAACCTCCGGCTTTAACTTGACGCAAATCCAGCCCTAACACCAATTGATTTTTCAGCGGTGGGTTTAGTGCCGCACCAGCTTTGGATTCAGGACTAAAAGCAAAATATCCTAAAGGTGGATTGGTATAACCCAACACCTGAAACGGAAAGTCCGTGCCACGACCGATACTTAAAGGCGTGGCTTCAAAAAATCCTAATGATGGATACAAAGCCACAGCCTGAGCATTGGGCAGATTCGGGCTTGGCCGTACGGGCAACTGATAAGGCATATCCCGCTGGTAGTTTTTCACCGGCAACACATACAGCTTTAATTGTTCAGCTTTATTAATCCAGCCTTCGCCTTTAATCATCAACGCCAGCTCAGCCAACGTCATGCCGTGTAAAAGTGGGATAGGGTGTATTCCGACAAAAGACTGGTAGCGTTTATCAAGCATTGGGCCATCAACATAAGCACCATTCGGATTGGGCCTGTCGAGTACCAGCAGCGGAATATTCTGCTCTGCCGCTGCTTCCATCACATAATGCAAAGTCGATAAATAGGTGTAATAACGTACACCTACATCCTGCAGATCAAAAATCAGCAGGTCGATGCCTTTCAGTGCTTCAGCCGTTGGTTTTTTGTTTTTACCATACAAAGACACCACTGCTACACCAGTGTCTGGATCTATGCTGTTATCCACTGTTGCGCCGGCATCTGCGGTACCACGAAAACCATGTTCAGGCGAGAACACCGTTTTGACTTCAAGGCCTTGTTGCAGCGACAGCTCCAGTAGATGAGTATCGCCCACCAGCGAGCTTTGATTCACCACCAGGCCTATATGTTTAGCTTTTAACTCAACTGGGGATGACGCTGGATGATTAACTAACTGCTGGGCGCCGGTTTGCAGTTCTTTCGCCTCAGCAAAACAAAGTGTCGCTGCGAAACAGAGCAACAGCATTAAACAGCGCATCAGGCCGGTACTCCATTAAGTTCTGTCCGTGCTACGGCCGCACTGCTTTTGCCGAGCTGACAAATCACAAAAGAGCAGGCAAAACCTATACAAAGCTGCCAGCTAAAGGCTAAATCAAACTGCCAGCTGGTTGGTAAATAGTAAGTTTGCAGATAAGGCTGCATCAGCAGGGTGATGACAAAACCACCAATTAAAGCCGCTAACACCGATGCCGGACTACCACGCTGGCTAAACAGCGCGCTGGCGTAAACCCCAAGTAAACCACTGTAGCTAAATACCATCACACCCAAAGCAAAGGTCAAAAGTGGCATATCATTGCTTTGTTGCCAGTAAAAACACAGCAGCGCCATCAAAGCTAAAGCTATGGCGCAGAGCAACATTGCCCAGCGTGCAGCTGCAACATAATGCTGTTCTGTCTGCGTTTGTCGTTGTTGCTGCCAGGGCTTATACAAATCCTGAATAATCACAGAGGCCATAGAATTTAAGCCAGATGTCAGGGTAGACACTGCTGCGGCTATTACGCCTACTGTGACTAAACCACGCAAACCAGCGGGCATTTCATGCAAAACGTAATACATAAATACAGTGATATTTTCACCGCTGAATTGGCTACTTTGCATAGTAGCGCCAGCACCTGCCATTAAATCTGGCCGCTGATAAAAGATATGCAGCAAAAAACCAATCAGCATAAAGACAAGTGTGACAGGCACCACTAAAACGACAGACCAGATAATAGCCAACGAACCCTGACGGGCATTTTTACAGGTTAAGGCGCGTTGGGTCAGGTCCTGATCCAAACCAAAAGAGGCGATATAAAGCAAAAACAAGCCGGTGACACTGGAGTAGATGGTAAAAGCGCCGGCTGAACTGAAATCCCAGCTGGTATCTATCAAGGTTAGTTTGCTTGCTGCATTGTATGGTGGCTGGTCTAAGGCCTGCCAGACTGTTGAAAAATCGGCCGGAATTGAACTCCATAAATACAGCAGCACCAGAACTGCTGCACCCACATAAACAAAACACTGGAAGGCATCACCATAAATTACAGATTTAATGCCACCAAAAATTGAATACAGCAAGGAGACCAGACAAAGCAGAGCGATGGACCAAATGACATGATGCAAGGCTATATCGGTAAATAAAATCATCGACACCGCTATCGCTGCCATATAAAGCCTGGCGCCGTTGGCAAAAATACGGCCAAACAAATACATCAAGCCTGCCTGTTTTTTCGCTCTGTTGCCAAAACGTAACTCAAGCAATTCATACACTGTGCTGACTTTGTAGCGGTAAAATCGTGGAATTAAAAAGTAGCCAACAAAAAATGCAGCCATTAGAGCACCTATAGTGCTGGCTAGATAAGTTAGATTGCTGCGATAGCCAATATCAGGCCCACCCAAAAAAGTGGCAGCAGATTGGGCTGTAGCCAATACAGATATAGCTGCCAGCCAGGTAGGCATGCTGTTGCTGCCAATAAAATATTCCTGACTGTTTTTTGCTCCAGTGCGATTAATCCACCAACCTGTCAGCGCCAGCAATAAAAAATATAAAATAAACATCAGCCAATCTAACGGCGCAAAAGTGGAGGTCATGGTTCCTCTTCTGGCTCTGCTGGCCAGTTGATTGATTACAACCGTCATTGAAGCCTATTCAAAATCTATTGGCAAGCGCTGAATCGCACCTCTGGTCATAGGGTGGAAGTTGTATGTTTTATGTGCGCTGGAGAGAATTGGCTTTCTGTTTCAGAACAGGATCTGGCATAATAGAGTCGTTCTGCAATCGGTTACATCAGTAAAACTGAAACATTAGAATATGAACTGACTTATTTGCAGTGTTTATTGCGAGATTCCGTTATATCACATACTCAGCATTGTTTTAGTCTGGGTGCGACCGGACTAAATCTTTCGTAGCCACTATGGATTTTAGTTACGGAAATTGGGTGTAACCTTCGTTGAAGAGAATGTCCTGAAACAGCAGAACCCTTTTTTCCATTGGATTTACGTGGCCAGTCCTGGTGACTGGCCTTTTTTTAAACCAAAAAAATCTTAATCTGTGAAACAAAACTTTACAGGCTAGACTAATTTATTACGCAATACTTTGATCTGGGTCGCCTTTAGTAAAGGTAGCTGAAAAAACACTAAGGAATCTTTATGTCGGTACAACGCAAATTTATGTTAACACTCACCGGCCTGGTTCTACTGGCAATGCTGGGTTCCATAGTTGTGATTTCATTTAGTAAATATCAGGAAATAGAAAGCTCCGTAAATACGGATAAAGACCGGCTGAACCGGGAAATTACTAACATTTTAACCCTCACCGATAGTTTATTGAGCCAACAGGTTCAAAGTAGTATGAAGTTGTTTCGTAAGCGCATTGCGGATCTGGGACCTGTATCGCAGGGGGAAACTTTATCTTTTGGTTCACAACAGGTGCCAGACTTATTACTTGGAAGCGCAGGTCAGGGTAATAAATATCAGTTAGTGGATGATTTGACTAGCATTATGGGCGGCACTGCTACTCTGTTTAGCCGAACCGGTGATGATTTTGTCCGGATCTCTACTAACGTTGTTACAGATACAGGCCGTGCAACAGGGACTTTATTAGCTCCTACTGGTGCTGCTATGGCGGCCATACGTCAGGGCAATGCTTTTTATGGTTCAGTGGATATTTTAGGTAACCCTTTTGTCACAGGTTATGAACCTCTTAGCAATGCACAAGGTGAAGTGGTAGGTATTGGCTACGTGGGTTACAAGGCTGATTTAGAATCCTTGCGTCAGTTGCTGGCATCCAGCCGCTTACTGACTTCAGGTTTTGTGGCTTTGCTTGACAGAAACGGTGCTATCCGGGCTCAGTCCAGCCATATCAAAGCAGAAGAGTTGGAGCAGATCCTGAAAACGAAAAACCCGGATTGGACCATTCAGACTGAACAGTTTACGCCTTGGGGTTATCAGATTGTATCGGCCTATTCCAACGATGAACTCAGTGGTGCAGTGCGTGATAATGTGATCAAAAGCTCGGCAGCCATTGCTGCAGGTGCTGCTATTTTATTATTGGTCGTGTACTGGTTGACTCACAGCATAGTAGTCACCCGTGTAAACGATACCATCAGAGCCATTAAAGCTATTACTGAAGGTGAGGGCGATTTAACCCGTCGTTTTTCTAATTACAGCACGGATGAATTTGGTGAAATGGCGCGCTGTTTTGATCAGCTGCTTGAACAACTGCGGTTAACT
>JAHIWM010000234.1 GCA_018815765.1 Gammaproteobacteria bacterium
AAAGAGCAAGGGGACCAGTGGTGGCGCGACAGTATAGATAGCTACAGCTATGGTAAGCGCCATGGCTGAAAAGTAACCACAGTACTTACGCAGTAACAGCAGATAGCCGGACCAGCTGACCTGATGGCTTTTCAGCAGTTCAGGATAATACCGAATGGCTAATGTCGCTGGTATGACATACCACAGCTCGGAAATCCTGCTGACAGCGGCGTAGACACCGGCCGCCTCTATATCAATCATGCGTTCAATCATAATCAGATCAATACGCAGATACACCACAGATAAAATACCTGATACCCATAACCAACTGGATCGGCGTAATAACTCTTTGCTTTGCTGCCAGTTAAACCAGGCCGGTGTTAAACGACCCGATTCAGCGTTATAGCTTCTGTAAATCTGGTATTGCAATAAACCTACTGCGGCGAATTCCAGACCTACTATCCAGAATAATGCGCCAATGCCTAAGCCATACCAAAGCACAGCTAATTTGGCGATAAGCCCTAAAATACCTAAGCCCAGTTTGCTATAAGCGAGGGTACGGAAATGGCCTAAATAATTCTGGTGGTATTCAAATAAAATAAAAGCGTTAAACAGCTGACCGACAAAAAGTACTGCGGCGCCCAACTGATAAGGCTCAAATTCGGTTGGCAAATACCAGCTAAAACCGACAAACATTAAAGACGCAAAAAATAAACCTGCTATCAGACGTAGCCAGGTTGCGGTAAACAAAATCTGCTGGCCTGTGCGGATATCAGGCGCTGACTGCACCGACTTTTGCACCAGATTGTTTAAACCCAAATTGGCCAAAGGCGCTAAGAACGCGCTCCAGGTCATGACAATGGAGTAATAGCCTGTCGCTTCCGCACCCAGCATTCGGGCGACAATAATAGTGACTAAAGCGCCTGCGGCCAGCTTGACTAAACGTTCACCTAATAAAGCAACAGCATTTGCTTTGGCAACTTTAACTAAAAACTTAACCACGTCGTTTCGCTTTGTAACGTTTGATAGCACGGGTAATGCGCCAAATATGCTGCAAAGTGTATGAATAAACACTGAATACTATCAGGAATAACAGCAACATAATCAAATCAGGCACCATCAGATATTCGCCAATGACGCCAACGGTCGCCAACATACAGGAGAAGGTACTGATCACCACCAGAGCCTGACGGGAATTTAAGCCAAGTCGCAGGAAGATATGATGCAAGTGTTCGCGGTCAGCTAAAAAGGGTGACTGACCTTTACGGATGCGGCGCAGCATAATAGCCACCATATCCATCAGCGGTACTGCAATGACCCACAAGGCGGTGACAGGGCGAAAGCTTGCTGTATCACTTTGAGTGCCAATAATCAGAAGCCAGATCACAGTTAAACCAATCAGCATACTGCCGGCATCGCCCATAAAAATTTTGCCTTTGCCTTTCCCCACTACATCCAGGTTAAACAGCAAATAAGGAATAAGCGCAAACACCAGCACCATAGGTAAGACGGCGTGTTCCAACTGCCCTCCCATCCCCATCATTAGGGTGACAGAGACAAAAGTAACTCCGCTGAGCATACCGGCCAGACCGTCTATGCCGTCAATCATATTAAAAGCGTTAATAGCGGCAATAACGGCAATCAGGGTCACAGGAATGCCTATATAACCTAAAGTGACATCGCCCAGCGAAAACAAATTGCCCAGATTACCTACATGCAGCTGCAAGCCATACACCATGGCGGAGCCTACCAGCAGTTGGACACAAAGCCGTAATTTGACGCTTAAGTCCATAAAGTCATCAAACACACCCAGAATCACAATAGTGCCACCACACAGCAGGTAGTAGTAGTGAATATCTTGTGGCAAGCCAAACCAGGCTAATGTCAGGCCTACGCCTGTGAATATTGAGATACCACCTATTAATGGCACTGAACCTGTGTGCTGTTTGCGGCCAGCAGGTTTATCCACCAAACCCACTTTGACAGACAAGGGGATCAGAATAAAAATGGCGGTTAAGGTAAGGACAAAGGTGGTAATAAACAGCTGCAGATGTTCTGTCATGTGTTTTCCATCGGCTTTTTGGCCTGAAATAATACGAACTGACTCAAACGAAATTGGCCTGATTATAGGTGAAGAAAGCGGGGCTGACTACGGCGGGCCAGAGATAAAATTGAAAGGAATAACGACTTTGTCAGAAAATAATGCTCTAATTGTTATTTCTGCCACACTTGCCGTAGTGGTGGTGCGTTTTGACTGATTTTTATGCTGTGAATCAAGACGTTGGCATTCCCTATTTATTGATGAGTCGCTGTTGTTTTTGGTTTTTTATAAAACCAGACTGCAGCTGTTGATGCAGGATATCCGCTGTGACCAAAGCAGTTTTGATTATCACCAATATGGGGCCTAAGCCCTCTGCACCTTTTCAGGGACAGTTTGTTAAAAATCAGATGCTGGCGCTGAAAAAGCGTCAGGCTTTGGCTTATTTCTATATGAGCTGGCATAACGACAGTTTGTTAAACCGCTTGCTGAAATACCCTGTGCTGTTTTTACAATTTTTCTGGTCTTATATTCTGAGCTTTAAAAGCTTTGATGTGATTCATGTGCACTTCTTTTATCCGACGATTTGGCTGGCTTTGGCCTACAAATACCTGCGCAAGCCTTCGGTTAAAATAGTGGTCACCTGTCATGGTAGTGATATCTATCATTATCAGCCTTTTGGCGCTTTGTACCGCTGGTGTTGTGGTGCTGTTAACCAGTGGATTTTTACCAGCGAAAAACTTCAGAGCAGAGCCTTTACAACCCTACCCAAAGCAGACGTATTATCCGCTGGTATTGCTCAGGTCTATGCCGATGCAACACAATTAAGCAGAGCGGAAAAAGACATCGATCTGTTGTACGTGGGGGGCTTGGATAAAAATAAAGGCATGGACAGATTAATAGCCCTGTTGCCTGATTTAAAAGACAAGGCGATTTGCGTGGTGGGGGCAGGTCCATATCAGGCGCAATTTCAGCGACTAACAAAAGACTACCCAAATTTACAACTTGAAGCTGGTCAGAGTGCAGATCAGTTAAAAGAGTTTTATCAGCGCAGCAAATGTTTTTTAAGCTTGTCACGCAATGAATCTTTTGGTCTGGTGATGACAGAAGCTATGGCCTGCTATACACCTGTGATTGCAACCTTAACCGATGGCTCCGCAGAGCAGTTAGGTGCGGACTCCTTTTGGGTGATTGAACAGGCAGATGAAACGCTTTTGCAGCAAAATTTGCTGAAAAAAATTCAGCAGCTATTAAGTTTATCAGACTCAGACTACACAGCATTGCAGCAGTTGGGCCATCAGCATGCAAAAGACTGCCTGGTGGACGATGTGGCGGCAAAAATACAACAACTGTATCAATCGTTATAAACAGATTTTTACGACAAGGGTAAATACAACAATGGCAATACAACCTGAAGTGGTACCGGTAGGTGGCATAGGGGTCATGGCGTTCAGCACTATGGCTGCGCTGGTGGATTACGTGATTCAGGACGATGGCACTGTCTTCGCAGGGTCTGCTATTGCAATGAACCCTGAGAAGGTCATAGCGGCCAGTAAAAACCCAGAACTGATGGCTATTCTGAACAACGCCGATATTCGTTATGCCGATGGTATGGGTGTGGTCAAAGTAATGCGGCGTAAATTAGGCCGCAAAGTGGAACGTATTCCTGGCTGTGAATTGTGGCAAGCCTTAATGGCCAAAGCAGCAGTGACTAAAACACCGGTATTTTTAGTAGGTGCTAAACCGCAGGTGATGGCTGAAACTGTGGAAAAGCTGACGGCTATGGGCGTGAATGTAGTGGCCTTCCAGGACGGCTACTTTAAAGATGAAAGCGAACTGATTAGCCGCATAGCCCAAAGTGGTGCCCGTATTGTGACTGTGGCTATGGGCTCACCTAAACAGGAAATTTTTATCGGTAAATGCCAACAGCAATTACCTGATGCGTATTATATGGGGGTAGGCGGTACTTATGACGTGTTCACTGGTCATGTGCAACGCGCTCCGGCCTTATGGTGTAAGTTACATTTAGAGTGGGCGTACCGGTTATTATCTCAGCCGTCCCGTATTGGTCGTCAGACAAATCTGCTGACTTATGCCTGGTTATATTTAACCAACAAACTCTGATAAAAACGACTAAAAACAGAGAGCATTACAGAGAGAAGCATAGTGCAGCAACAGTCCGAATTACCTTTAATCAGCGTCTATATGCCCACTTTTAACAGGGTAGATATGGTGCAACGTGCTATCCGCTCTGTGTTGGAGCAGGATTATCCTCATCTCGAACTTCTGGTGGTGGATGATGCGTCTACCGATCCAACCTGGGAAACCTTAAACCGGGTCTATGCAGATGAACCTCGTGTTCGCCTGTTCAGGCAGGAGAAGGGACAGGGGGCCTGTGCTGCTCGCAATCTGGCAATAGCCGAAGCCAAAGGTGAGTTTGTGACCGGGCTTGATGACGATGATGAGTTTTTACCCAATCGCCTGAGCTCTTTGTATCAGGCTTATGACGATCAATATGCTTTTGTCTGTTCAAGCTATTTTTGGGATTACGGCACTATACGCAAACAGCTGTACCCGGACTCTGCCGTCGTTGGTTTAAAAGAACTGTTGGATGTGCATTGTTTATCGAACCAGGTTTTAGTGAAACGCAGCCGTATGCTGGCACAGGGAGGCTTTGATATTGGCCTTGCTGCTTTTCAGGATTACGACATGTGGATCCGCCTGGTCGCTGCTTATGGCAAAGCCTTACGTCTGGCCGAAGCCACTTATGTGGTGCATGTAGGGCATGAGCTGGGGCGTATTACCACCTCGCCAAAACGTCTGGCTGCACAAAGCTATTTTGTTGAAAAACATCTGCCTTTGATGAATGAACGTAATAAACAGAACCAGCAGTTTTACCGGCTCGTGATGGAACAGCAGCAGCTCTCTTTTGGCCGTTTGTTGTTTTTCTGTCGTTACGGTTTGTGGGCAACTAAAATCCGTTATTACCTGAAACAAAAATTACAGTGGGCGATTAAATTTCGTCAGCAGCTGTTGAGCAAAGGCATTAAAGGATTGTTTTCGAAAAAATGAGTCAGAATTTATTAGCCCATGCCAATTTTGTCAGCCTGAGCACAGTGTTGCTTAAGCGCTTTTGGTTGTTGTTATTAGCTGCTGCTGTGTTAGGCGCGGCCGCTTTGTATATATTGCAACTGAGCACTGCTGAACGTTATCAGGCGATTGCTGTAGTGACTTTAACCGATTGGCAAACCGAACGTTTAACGCGACGTGATGATCCGACTAATAAAAATCCTGCCAATGTCGGCGGTGCTTCAGCGGATGCTGTCTCCAGAGAGCTACTGTGGTTAAAAGACCCGGATTTTTTTCAGTCTTTGGCCCGTTCTGCAAATGCAGAGCAATTGAGTGTTGAGCATAAAAGACGTGGCAACCTGGTGACGCTGAAGTGGAGCAGTAACTCGGCAAAAAGTGCTGAAACTGAATTGAACTTAGTGATCAAGCAGTGGGATCAGCGTTGGCGTCAGCAGTTTATCAAGCAAAAGCAACAAGAGTTGCTGACCTTGCAACAGCTACAAAGTAGTGATCTGGTGCAACAACAGCAAAATCAGCTGCAGTTCGAGCTGGATTATGCAAAGCAGGCCCAGCCTTTTGCTCTGCAACTGTTACAAAGCCCTGAAGCTTTGCAGCAGAGTGAACGCCCTGCTTTGTGGCTGATGTTGCTGTGTGGCGCGTTTTTTGGTTTTAGCTGTGCTTTTGTTTTGTTGATGTTATGGCGGCTTTAATGCGGCTTTCGCTCTGGTTCCAGCAGGTTCAGCCGCTGGATAAACTGATTCTGTTGCTCTGTAGCTGCTACTTGCTGATTGATGCCACTAATGGCTTTTTATTAAATCAACTTGGCCGCAGTTTTGGCTTGTCTGCCCTTTACAAAGTGGTAATGCTGTTGCTGATGTTGGCTTCATTAAGCCTGCGTACTGGCAAAGCGTTTTTGTTATTTCCCGGGCTTTTTGTGCTGTTACTTCCAGGCGCTTTTTATAGTTGGTTGCAATTGGGGGGCTCTTTAGCCGCAGATTTGGGACTCATACTGAAGCTGATTTCACCACTGATCGCGTTTTATTATCTGCTGAGTCTGGCGCAGTTGGATAAAGACTTTGTGTTGAAATCCCTGCATCGAATTTTTGTCGTGAACTACGCCATAGTCCTGGTGAACTTTATTCTGGGTGCATTAGGTTATGGCTACACTTCTTATTTACCACAAGAGCATCTGACACAAGTGGACTTAGGCAGCAAAGGCTTTTTTAATGCAGCAAACGAGCTTTCAGTGGTGCTTCTGGTGTTATCTGCCTGGTTATTGCAATACTACTGGCGCCAACAAAAGCTTATTTTTCTGGCTGTGGCGGCAACGTCCGTTTGGTGTGCCAGCTTAATGCTGACCAAAACTGCGTTATTGGGAAGCGTTCTTCTCGTATTGTTGATCCCGTTGATGCCCTGGTTGATCCGATTAAACTGGACGCGTCTGGCAGTGGCTATGCTGTTGCTGATTGCGACGGCTGCGATGGTCATTTGGCAAGCTCCGCTGTTGTTAAGTCAGTTAGGGTTAGCTGAAAAATTGCAGCATATTTATCAACAACAAGGCTTATTGGGTGTGCTGTTATCGTCCCGTGATAAATATGCGGTCGAGATCTGGCAGGTGGTCAGTTTTTACTACAGCGATACACATCGTCTGCTTGGTGTGGGGGTCATTGGGGTGTCAGAACATCTTTGGAAGTTCTGGGCAGAGTCTGATCCTTTTGATTTATTTATCTTTTATGGTGTGGCTGGCCTGATGTTTTTCAGCTGGATTTTTATAGGTTTTATCGCTCAGAACTTAAGGTTATGCCGACTTTTTTCGTCCGATTTGGCTGCGACTCTGGTGCTGCTGAATCTGTTATTACTGATGGTTTCCTGCATTGCAGGTCATGTGATTAGCTCTGGTATGCTGTGGCCGGTCTGGGGTTTTATTAATGCTGCAGCCCTGATCCATTGCCAACCACAGAAAAACCAGACGGAGTCACCGCATGTTACGCAGTGATTTTGCCCGCAAGCTGCTGAATAACAGCCTGGCTCATGGCCTGAACTTTGGATCCCGCTGGTTACTCAATCTGGTGGTCGCGCGGCAACTGCTGGCCATCGACTTTGGTGTCTTCAGTTATGTCTATATGCTGGCGAACCTGTTTTTCCCCACTATAGCTTTTGGCGTCAGTTTTTATCTGATCCACTATTCAGCCAAACAGCAGAAAATCAGTTTGTTATTTAACAGTCTGGTGCTGAGCTTTATTGTATTTTTGTTGTTGTGTCTGGGTGTGGTCGCCATTGACTACTGGATTAACGACAGCGTGCCTTATTACCTATATCTGCTGAGTTTATTGATAGGTCTGGTTTGGGCAATCAGTCAGGCCATATTTTGTTACCTCAAAGGCCGGCAACAGTTTTTTGTCGAAGTAAAGTCACAGTTTGTCGGTGCCTTAAGTTTGCTGATTGTAGTGGCCTTGCTATTTGCCGGTGTTATTGCAGAGCTTGATGCGATGCTTGAAGCTGTGCTGTTGGCGAGCTTGTTGCCTGTAGTGATGGGGCTGAATGTACTTTGGCCAGAGCTGAAAGCTGGCGTGGGGCCTTATTTCCGCAATTTTTTCAGCTACTTTGGCTGGCAGGATATCCGTCATCGTCTGCATTTTGCACTGCATGATGTATTCGCCATCATCATGACCAATATTCCATTTATCTTTCTGGCCTTATTCAGCACCTTGCTTGCTCTGGGACAGTTCAGGAAGCTGTTTATTTTATTTATGCCAATTACTTTATTGCCGGTTATTTTTTCGCAGGTGTTTTTAAGCCGCTTAAGCCGGCTGACCGAACTCAGTGCCAAACTGCAATTCTTCCGTAAAGTGTTTCTGTTCACTTTGCCAGTGTTGTCGCTGCCTTATCTGCTGATGTGGCCGCTGGGTGACTGGTTGTACCAGATCTCTTTTAACGAAGCGCTTGACCCTGGCCATGTACTGATGCTGCATCTGGTGCTGGCGACTTTATGGATCACCTTACTGAAAACCTATTTTGAAGTGTTGTTGACCTCGTTGGGAGCTAATAATTACAAAGCCATGTTGGTGACATTGGCCGTGGTTTTAACTGCTTTGGCTTATTGCTGGTTTAATTATGACTTAACAGTTGAGCTTACGGCCTGGTTGTTCTTAAGCGGCAATCTGTTGATTACGTCTATGCTGGTGCTGACTTGTATTTGGCAAGTGAGATTGCAGAGGAAAATACTGCAGCAGTGATAATTGTATTGTATGGTTAATCAGAGTTCATCAGCGTAAAGTCTTTAGGAGGCTAAGTGCGTATTGGCTTGATCATCGCAGGTCTATTGTGTTGTCAAAGCACCGAAGCCATGGAGGTGACCTGGTTAAAAACAGACTGGCCTCCTCACCAAATCACCTCAGGAGTCCATTCAGAGCAAGGCACTTTTGATCTGATGTTAAAACAACTGATTGCTCAGTTGCCCCATATCACTCATCAGGTTCAGGTGGTTAATTTACCCAGGCTGGAGCAGGCTTTTTACCAAAGCGGCAAAGCTGTTTGTGGTTTTGGTAGTGTTTTTACAGAAGAGCGGGCGAAAAACCGCTGGTACTCCAAAGCTGTTGCTGTGTTACCTGGCTTGGCCGCACATTTTCGCTTATCTGCTGAAGTAAAGAGTCATCCTGCGGTACAAGCCAATGGTTCTGTGGATGTGCATCAGTTAGTGCAGGATAACGAGCTGACTGGAGCCTATCAGCCCAATCGTTTTTATCCGCCTTCCGTTATGGCCGCCACGCGTTATGCCAATTTTATACCTCATGACTTTACCAGTGAGGTAAATGCTGCGGCCTTGTTGTTATCAAAGCGAGTGGATTATGTGATTGAGTACCCAGAACGTATGGCGTTTTATCTGAAACAGAAAAAACAGAGTTCCGGTATTCAAAGTGTGGTTGTTGCAGATGCATCGCCCTATGTGGTGTCTTACATTACCTGCAATAAAAGTGAGCAAGGGCAACAGCTCATCAAACACATTGATACTGCTCTGATGGCCTTATGGCAAACTGATGCTTATCGGCAGAGTATGTTTAGCTGGATTGATCAAGCAGATCAAAAAGCCTTAGATCCGGCATTTCAAAGTGTAAAACTGCAGGTTATCAATGCACAGTAAAGTGCAGAAATAAAAAAGGGCCAGCAGATTTAACCTGCTGGCCCTTTTTGAACTCAGAAAAAATTAGTGTGCTGAGCGCAGTGGGCCTACCACATTGATCAGGCTATTTTTGCTGAAATCCAAATCACCAAAACCTTTGTGATTCACCAGGATCACAATAATGTCGGCTTTTAAACCTTGGTCAACAGAAACCAATTCAACATTTGAAGCTAACTTATTGGTTTTTTCCACGTTTGGTTCAACCGCATAGATTTTACCCTGATAAGCAGCGGCTAAATCATTGACGATATGCAAAGCCGGGCTTTCACGTAAATCATCGATATCCGGTTTAAAGGCTAAGCCAAAACAGGCGATAGAAGGCTTGTGTAATGCGTGGTTGGCTACAGTGGATAACACTTTTTGCAGCACCCATTGAGGTTTGAAATCGTTGACTTCTCGGGCTGTACGAATGAGTTTTGCTTGCTCTGGCGCTGAGTGCACGATAAACCATGGATCAACCGCAATACAGTGACCGCCTACACCTGCACCTGGCGTCAGAATATTTACGCGAGGGTGGCGGTTCGCCATTTTAATCAGTTCCCAGACGTTGATCTTCAGCTCGTCACAGATTAAGGATAACTCGTTGGCAAAAGCGATATTGACGTCACGGAAGGCGTTTTCAGTCAGTTTGGACATTTCAGCGGTACGTGCGTCAGAGATTAAACATTCACCTGTCACGAAGGTTTGATATAGCGCTTTGGCTTTTTCAGAACAGGCCGGAGTTAAACCACCGACGATACGATCATTGGCAATAAGCTCATAGACTACGCGGCCTGGCAATACACGCTCAGGGCAATAGGCGACGTGAATATCTGGCTGAGAAGAGTCGGTGGGGACTGTTAAATCAGGACGGGCTTCACTGATCCATTGACAGATTTTTTCTGTGGTACCAACCGGACTGGTCGATTCCAGTACCACTAAGTTACCTTTAGCCAATACAGGTGCTATAGATTTTACGGCCGCTTCAACATAAGTTAAATCCGGTGACAGATCATCAAAAAATGGGGTTGGTACAGCAATCATAAACGCATCAGCGGCCACTGGACTGGTTTGAGCTGACAAGTAACCGCCTGTCACTGCAGCATGCACCAGCATGTCCAGTTCAGGTTCAACAATGTGAATTTTGCCCTGATTGATGGTATCCACTGCGTGTTGATTCACGTCTATACCAATCACACGCAGCTTGCGAGAAGCCAACATGGCCGCTGTAGGCAGGCCTATATACCCTAAACCAATCACCGATACCGTTTTGAACATACTGAACTCCATTAACCTGCACTATTGGTTTTTTATTTGCTGACATCTTATCACAGCACGCCAGAAAGCTTAGATGACAGATAGCTGCTGTTGAAGAAAATTTTTAATAAAATAACAGTGTTAGCTGAATGGTGACTGATTAGGTCTGTGGTATCTTGGCAAACAGTTGCTGATAGAGTTCAGTTCAAGGATCAGAAAGTGAAAGATTTTTTAGAACCCTTTTTATACCCACAGAATATATTCCTCTGGTTGTTTTTTTTCGCCTGCCTGTACTACCGCCGTAAAGGCCTATGGCTGTTGCTGATTTGGTTTTATTTAAGCGGCAATACACTGGTTGCCAATCAGGTGCGGGACTGGTACAACACGCAAATCAGTACAGCGGAGCTGCCGGCTAATTTTAGCGGTGATTATGTGTTATTGGGCTGTGGTGGCAATGAACACAGCTTGCCGGATTGTGCCAGCAATCGAATTAATCAGTTGGCTTTGATGATTAATGCACAGCAGCGGCCGGTCAATGTCTATATGACTACGTTGCACTGTGGGCCTTATGAAGCTTTGTTAAAACAAAAAACCGAATATGCGGCTATCCAGTGTTTCGATGGCGGGTCTACGACCTATCATGAGTTTGCGTCTTTGGATCAAAAGCTGGATAAAACCAAAAACTATTTATTTATCAGCAGTGATTACCATGCGCTTCGAGTGAAGAAATTAGCGCAAATGCATCAGCTGAATGCACAGGTCTATGCAGCATCCAGCGCGACCTTCAGACCAGTGAATTGTGGCTGGAACTGTCTATTGACGGTGAATTTGTCGAACTATGATTTGTTTTCTAAGTTAGCTGCAGAGACCGCTAGTTTGCAGGTCTATTGGCTGACTAAAGACTGGACTGAGTGGTATCAATAAATTGGGGTCAGAGTAAAATTAATGGCCAAGCCATTAATTTTACTCTGACCCCAATTTCAGTTAACGGGCGTTACGGATAATTTCCTGCGCCATTAAATCTGCCACTTCGTTGGTTGGTTTTTGCTGTGCATCAGCGCGTTCGAAGATATTGATCAGCGTATGGTAAATCTGGTTTACCTTAGCTGTAGATTCTTCTGCGTTGTAACCCACTGCACGCATTTCCATTGCCACGTTGATAATACCACCAGCGTTGATCACGTAATCCGGTGCGTACAGAATGCCTTTTTGGCGTAACAATTCACCATGGCGGCTTTCTTTCAGCTGGTTATTGGCACAACCTGCAATGATTTTGCATTTCAGCTGAGGAATAGTGATGTCGTTAATGGTGGCACCTAAAGCGCAAGGAGCGTAGATATCCGCTTGCACAGCATAGATTTCATCTAAGCCTACAGCTGTAGCGTTAAACTGAGCTGCGGCACGGCTGACGGCATCCTGATTAATATCAGTCACAATCAGTTTGGCGCCTTCTTTATGCAGGTACTCACACAGATAAAAACCAACGCTACCTAAACCCTGCACTGCTACTGTTAAGCCGTTAAGATCATCAGTACCAAACTTGTGCTTAGCAGCAGCTTTAATACCACGGTAAGTTCCAAGCGCTGTGAAAGGACCCGGGTTACCGCTTAAGCCTTCTAAGCCAGCCACATAAGGCGTTTCTTTATTGACGATCATAATGTCGCCTGTCGTGATGTTTACATCCTCTGCGCTAACATAACGGCCGCTTAATGAATGCACAAATTGACCAAACTTACGGAACAGGGCTTCAGATTTGATTTTTTTCGCATCACCAATAATCACTGCCTTACCGCCACCTAATGGCAAGCCTGCCATGGCATTTTTGTAGGTCATGCCGCGGGATAAACGTAATACGTCGACTAAGGCATCTTCATCAGCCACATAATCCCACATACGGCAGCCACCTGTAGCCGGACCTAAGGCTGTGCTGTGGATCGCAATAATGGCTTTTAAACCAGTGCTTTCATCACTGCAGAATACGACTTGCTCATGGTTATCAAATTCAGGATGGTTAAATACAGCCACGACTTGTTCTCCGTTGATATAACTCACCGTGCCACAGAGGGCAGGGCGTAAGGGCTTTTTGCGCCGCGGAATGTATCACTTCAGTACTGGTTTCGCCATCGTTCTTTGAAAACAAAATCTGGTAAGACCAGGTGATTGTCGACAATTTAAACCGGCTCTTGATTGTCAGCATTGAGTCACATAAAGTAGCGCCACTTGGAGAAAGGAAAACAGTAATGTCAGAACAAATAACCCCGGAACAGCAGGCACAAGTGAACAGTGAATGGGTGCGTTCTCAGTTCCAGAAAGCAAACCAGTATTTGGCCGAAAAAGGCATATTGCCAGATAACGTCGCAGTGTCTGAATCTCGTTATTTAACACCATTAATGGCGGTGTGGAAGATTACAGCGCAGGATCGTAAACAATACTGGGTAATAAGTGGTGATTTACCTACAGATCATCTGCCTTTGTCGGCCGCTAAAGATGCACGTGAAGCGGTACGTGCTTTCTCGTTAAACTGGCAAATGAAAGCAGAACAGGTGATGAACTCTGGTTCTATAGATAAAACCAAAGCAGATTTTGCCAATTTATTGGTGAACAGAGCGCATGGTTTATATGATTTGTTTGAAAAAGAAGAGCTGTGGAATTCGTCAAACTAACCTGGTCGCGAGTATATAAATCTTTACAAGGTTCCAGATGATGTATTTGTGCGGCTCATCACAGATCTGCAGTCAGAGAAAAAACCGCCATTGGCGGTTTTTTCTCACAGTCCTCAGTCACTGTTACTCAGTAAAATACCAGTAGCCTTTGTTTATCAACAGAGTGAGCAGCTGTAAACGGCCATGGTCTGCTGCAAAATGCTGGCAATCTTCCTGACTGAGGCTGATTTGGTCTGTCAGTTTTTTCACAGTTTCAAGTTCAGTCGCAGGTACTAAAAAGCGGTCACCATTGATAAAAAGCTGGATATCTTCGGCTGGATTAGCCTGATAATACAAAGTTCGCAGGCCACCTAATTTAGCCAGCACAGAACCTTCTTCCAGATACTCACCAATTTCATCGGCTTCATAATGTGGATCAGGTTCTGTTGCATCCAGCTCATGTTTGGCATGGCTGATATAACTGCCAAACCACTGAGCAGCAAAGTTTTTATCGTCCACCAACTGGCGTAATAAACTTTGCACCTGGCTTAGGTCCTGTTCGCTGATAGCGCCAACTGATGCTGGTACCTGACGCTCTGGATCAGTAAAACGATTGCCTGTGATGTCCTGATCAATCAGATGATCAGCTAAACCTGTCAGCAAGTCTTTTTGGGCTGGAGCACGGAAACCCACAGAGTAGTTTAGTGACGGATCCAAAGATATGCCATCGTGTGGGCAACCCGGTGGGATATATAAAATATCACCAGGTTCAGTGATCACATCAATGCAGTCGATAAAAGGAGTCACCTGCAATAAACGTGGGTGAGGGCAGTGCTGTTTTAGGCTGCTGTCCGGCATACCAACACGCCAATGGCGTTTGCCCTGGCCCTGAATAATAAATACATCGTATTGGTCCAAATGCGGGCCTACACCACCACCTGCGGTTGAAAAGCTCACCATCAAATCATCAATACGCCAGTTCGGAATAAAGCGAAACGGCTCAATCAAAGCTGCAGAATGTGGATGCCAGTGATCGACGGCCTGCACTAACAAAGTCCAGCCTTCTTCGCCTAAATGGCTGAAATCTTCAAAAGGACCGGTCTCCATATCCCATACCGCATTTTTATTGCTAACAATACGGGATTCGATTTCTTCTTCACCGGCAAGGCCTGCCAGTTCGTCAGGGCTTATAGGGTCGATGAAGTTTCTAAAGCCCGCTTTGATCAGCAACGGCTTTTTCTGCCAATACTCTGCTAAAAACTGAGCTGGAGTTAATTCATTTAAAAATAATTGGTACATAGTTCTGTTTCACCATAAAAACAGGGCGATAAAATCGCCCTGTTGAAGGTTCTGAAGTGCTGATTAGTTTAGTTTAACAAATCAACAAGTTCGATTGC
>JAHIWM010000235.1 GCA_018815765.1 Gammaproteobacteria bacterium
CTGTTGCTGCTGATCCTGGCGCTGCAGTAAGCAAAGATCCAGTTGATAGGCCAATTGATCCCGCTGCTGTAAATACAGCTGAAGCAAGCCAAATAAATGCTGTAAAGGCCCAAGCAGCTGGTCGCTGCGCTCCATTTCGTACAGCAGTTCCAGCTGTTGCTCAAAGTGTTCTGCGGGCTGAATAAATTGCAGTAACGCGGGTTTTGCTCCTGTCAGTTGCTGTAAATACTGCAGCATTTCAACACCAAAACGCCGCACCAGCTCAGCCTGTGGGATCTTCAATAGATCACCAAGCTGCGTCAGCCCAAGCCGCTGTAATTGTTCCTGTAGTTTGTCTGGCAATTGGGCATGTTGCAGTGGTAGAGCTTTGAGTTGCTGCTGAATTTTATCGCTTTGCAGTAAAAACTGATCCCAGTGCTGCTGCGCCAGTAAACGTGCGACTAAGGGTTGCTGCGCTGTAGCAAAATGATACTGATAACCGGCGTGCTGCAGCACTTGTTGTATTTGCTGCCAGAACTGCATAGCACCACCATACAAAGCCAGCATAGGGCTTAATTTCAGCAGCAAACCTGAATCCGCTTGCAGTGCTATATCGGCGCAGTATTGATACAACAGCTGAGCTAACTGCTGCAGTTGCTGCTGTTCTTGCTCGGCCTGATGGGGCACCAACTGCAATTGATGGCATAAAGAAGCAGCTGACGCTAATCCCATACCCAAAGTTAAACCAGCCTGTCTGGCAGCAGAGTTGAGTTGCAGTAACTGATGGTCAGCGCCTACTATCGCTAGCGGAGCTGTTAAATCAAGATGATGACTTTTGCCCTGACCAGATAAGGCTGTTGTTGTGTTTTGCAGCAAGAGTAATTTATCCAGCTGCAATTGCGGGAAATATAAATACAACCAAAACTCCATCCGGGCGGACATCACCAATAGCCTCAACTGACTCGGGATAAAGGTGGCTTGGAATAGTGCTTTTGCTGTAACTCTGGCTTTATAAACTGCGGATACAGCTCTGCCCATGGCAGCACTAATTCCTGTTGTTGCCAGCCCCCTTTACGTTTCAGAATACGGATCTGTAAGCCCGCTGTGGCCGGAGTCAGTTGCAAACTTAAAGCCCAGGGCAGCAGTTGTTGTTCCGCCATTGCCTGACGGAAAAAATACAACTGGCTTTGGCCTTGTGCCGCCGCTAATTGCAAACGTTTGAGCTGGGTTAAATTTAAGTTGTTTTGCCAGAGCAGCACATCCATACAACTGCCACTTTTTAAGCAGAGTTCTGCCGCCCAGAGTGCATCAGCAGAGCGGGGGGCATTCAGTTGTAATACCTGATGCAAAGACCGCTTTTGTTGCAGCAGGTATTCAGCACAGAGAGTGGCTGGTGGATTGATCCAGATTTGCAGCAGCTCAGATCTGGATCCTGCCAGTGCTTTTTGGATCAATTGCAATTCAGCACAAGCGCCATGGCTTTGTAATTCAATCACATTATGCTGTGGCCAGCCGCCACCCAGAAGCTGATCCAAAGCGCTAAAGCCTGTGCTTTGGCAATGTTCATAAGGTGCTTCAGTTTGACTGGCCTGCCAAATCAGTTGTCTGTTCTGTAGTTGTTGCAGCAGAGCATTCATGATTTTCATCTCAAAATACTGTATATAAAAACAGTATAAAAGATCTGTTTTGGATCGCAAGGATAAAGTCAGGGTTTTCTGATCTTTTGCTTCGGGTCGATCAGGGCGTAAGAATTATGTTAATCTGCGCGGCTTTTTAGCGTCCTCTGGCGCTGCATCATCTTGGTACTGATATGACTGAAACCACCAAATTTACCGCGAAAACCTGGGTTTTGATCCTGAGTTTAGTGCTGATCGCTCTCACCCTACGGCCTTCTATGGCGTCTATCGGACCTTTATTGCCTTTGATGCAACCTGAATTGCATCTGTCTTTTACTCAGGCTTCGTTGCTTACCATGTTGCCTGTACTGGCTATGGGTTTAGGCATCTTTTTTGCGCATCAGCTGGCGCTGTGGTTTGGCTCTTATCAGCTGATCTTTTGGGCATCCATCGCCATAGCTGCCGCCACAGCACAACGTTATTGGGCTGTAGGGGCTTTAGATTTAACCTTAAGCGCCATAGTGGCGGGTTTAGGTATTGCCATGGTGCAGGCTGTGGTACCTGGGGTGATTAAACAAAAATTCAGCACCAAAGCACCTTTAGTCATGGGTTGGTATATATCCGCCATTATTGCCGGAGCTGCTTTAACTGCGTCTTTAGCTGCATTCTGGGCTGACTGGGCACAGAGCTGGCGTGTGGCTTTATCTGGTTGGGTGGTTTTATCTGTAGTGGCTTTAGTTTTGTGGTTTTCGCAAAAAAACGCTATTCAAAACTTGCCTGTGGTGCAGTCGCAACAAAAGCCTCTGAGCTTTCGTAAATACGGCAGAGCCTGGAC
>JAHIWM010000236.1 GCA_018815765.1 Gammaproteobacteria bacterium
ACACCCTGATCACCGCTAACCTGAAATTGGGGTCAGAGTAAAATTAATTGCCCGGCAATTAATTTTACTCTGACCCCAATTTACTAATCAGGCAGGCGCAGAGCTTCTCTGAACTTATCCACCCACATAGCAGTTGCGCCACAAACTGCGACCGGCATAATCAGCAAGTTAATCAGCGGTACTAAGCTCAACACATAAACACTGATGCCAAAAGCATAACTATGTTTCCACTGCAGTTTTAACGCCTTTCTCATCGTAGTAAAAGGTACTTTGTGGTTATCAAAAGGATAGTCACAGTATTGAATCGCCAGCATCCAGCTACAGAATAAAAACCATAACAGCTGGCCTATGCCCGGCAATATAAAAAACAGCAGTAAAAAGCCGATGGCACGTGGCAGGCAATAGACAAACTTTTGCCATTCACGCCCCAGCATACGCGGCACATCTTTTAAAAATGCGGCCAGACCCTGATCCGGCAAGGGTTGACCTGTTAAATAGAGTTCAGTTTTTTCCGCCAGCAAGGCATTAAAAGGTGCGGCGATAAAATTAGCGACCATGGTGAAGGTTAAAGCTAAACCCATCACAATAGAAAACAGCGCCAAAGGCCAGACTAAAAAGCCGATAAAACTCAGCCAGTCCGGCAAGGTTGCCACCACCTGATCGACCCAGCCACCTAACTGACTGAATAAATAGCCAAAAGCCAAAGCAAACAGCACCAGATTGATGCACAGTGGCACCACCACATAACGTTTTAAGCCTTTGACCCGAATTAAGTTCAGGCCTTTCATTAAATAATGCATCCATTGAACTCCTGCAGGAACGAATGAGCCGAGCATATAGGCCATGTATCTGAGTCGCAAGAAGAAATCCGTAAGCAACTTTTTCAGTGTCAGGATACAAAGCAGCCGTGACAGCAGCCATGCTGTTCTGTTACATTCACTTTTGTTAACAAAACCTCGGCCTTATTGTTCAGGGACAGATGCGTCTTAAGCAAATTAAATTAGCGGGTTTTAAATCCTTCGTTGATCCTACCCAGGTGGCTTTTCCTGCTCAGATGACTGCTGTAGTGGGACCAAACGGCTGCGGTAAATCCAACGTGATTGACGCTGTACGTTGGGTGCTGGGCGAAAGCTCGGCGAAAAACCTGCGTGGTGATGCGATGACAGACGTTATCTTTAACGGCTCCACGCAGCGCAAACCCGTGTCTCAGGCTTCTGTTGAGCTGATGTTTGAAAACACTCAAGGCCGTTTGCAAGGCACGCTGGCCGATCGCAGTGAAATATCCATCAAACGTTTAGTGACGCGGGATGGCCAGTCGAATTATTTCCTCAACGGCACTAAATGCCGTCGCCGTGATATCACAGATATTTTCCTTGGCACAGGCTTAGGTCCACGCAGTTACGCCATTATCGAACAGGGCATGATTTCGCGGCTGATTGAATCCAAGCCTGCCGACTTACGTATTTTTATCGAAGAAGCAGCTGGTATCTCCAAATACAAAGAACGCCGGCGCGAAACCGAAAACCGCATTAAACATACCCGCGAAAACCTGGACCGTTTATCTGACGTGCGGGAAGAGCTGGGTAAAAACCTCGATAAGTTAAAACGTCAGGCTGCAGCTGCTGCACGTTTTAAAGAACTTAAAGCGCAGGAGCGTAAGCTCAAAGCTGAATTGGCCTGTGTGAAATGGTTACACTTTCATGGCCTGCTGCAAAAAACCGAGCTGGACATTCAGCAGAAGCTGACCGAAATAGAACAGTTCCAGGCGGCTCAGTCTGGTGATCAGTTGCTGGTGCTGCAACTGAAAGAGCAGCAACAGGACTTACGTACTGAACAGCAGCAAGTGCAGCAGCAGTATTATCAGGTCGGTAATCAGATCACCCGCTTAGAGCAACAACAACTGCACCAACGTCAACGCCGTCAAAGCCTGACTGATGAACTACGTTCATTGCAACTGACCTTGCAGGAAGCCGATTCTTATATGGCGCAGCAGCAAGAGCAACTGGCTGAACTCGAATTCCAGCTTGAAAATGCAGCACCAGATAGTGAACTGAAACAAGAACAGTTTGAAAGCCTGACCGAACAAGCTGAACAGGCACACGAACAACTGCTCCATGCCCAGAGTGCGTTACAACAATGGCAGCAGCAGTTTTTTGCGTTGCAACAACAGCAGCAGCAAACTCAGTTAAAAGCTCAGCATAGCCAGCAGCAACAGCAGCAGTTACTCAACCGTATCAGTCAGTTACAACAAGAATTGGCGCAACTGGATGCCGTAGCCGACTCGAAAGCCGCAGAGCCACTGCAAGCCAAACAACAAGAAACCCAGCAGCAACTTGAGCAACTGCAGCAGCAAAGTGCTGAAGCCGAGCAGCGTTATCAAGCGTTGCAACAAGCTCAGCAGGAACGTAAACAGTTGCAACTGGTGCGGCAAAGCGAGTTAAAACAGCTGAAAAACCAGCAGGATAAACTCAATCAAATTCAGTTGCAGGTCAATCAGCAGCAACAGCAGCTGTTAAAGCAGCTGGAGATTGAGCCTAAATGGGCTAGGGCTGTGAGTCTGGTATTGGGTGAACTTCAACATGCTACAGTCGAGCATGCGACAGCAGAGCAGGGCGCTAAACAGGTAGTTAAGCAGGGAACTGAGCAAAGTTATGTCTCATCCAGTCAGCTGAATGCCAAAGCCGGTACTTTAGCAGCGGTGATACGTGCGGGCTTGTATCCGGATCCATTCCATAGCGTGTTGCTGGCCGATAACATCGAACAAGCCAAAGCAAAACAACAGCTGCTACAGCCCCAGCAGTCCGTGATTTGTCCTGAAGGCATCTGGTTTGGCAGCAACTGGCAACTGGTGCCTGGGCAAGCTGCTTCAGACAACTACTTAACACGGCAACAGCAATTGCTGGAACTGGCAGAACAAATCCAGCAGCTTGAACAGCTACTTTTGGCAGATCAGCAGCAAGAATCGCAATCCGATGCTGAACTCGCAACCAGCAAACAGCAGTGGCAACAAAGCCAACAGCAGCTGCAGCAGACAAAAGATCAACTACAGAAGATCGGCACAGACCTTTTATTGCTGCAACAACAGCAGCAATTGCAGCAGCAAAGACGCTTGCAGGCATCCACGGAGCTGACAGCGCAGCAGCAGGATTTTGAACTGTTAAGCTTGCAGCTTGATGAACTGGAGCAACAATCCGAAGCGCTGGATGAGCAGTACCAGGCGCAAAAGGCCAAAGAATGGCAGTTGCAACAACAACAGACGCAAAGCCAGCAGCAACATCAGCAACTAAAACAACAGCAAGACTCTGTGCGCCAGCAGCTGCAGCAATTACAGCTGGAACAACAAAGTGCTCAAAAGCAGTTAAGTTTCAGTCAACAGAATTTACAGCGTAGCCAACAGCAACAACAGCAACTGCAGCAGCGTCACCAATTAGTACAGGATCAACTGGCTGAAGTGTCAGAACCCGATGGCGAGCAACACGACACTTTACAGCTGTTGCTGGAGCAACGCGCTGAAGTTGAACTTTTAGTGCAGCAAAAAGCCGAAGCTTTACATTCATTAGAGGAAAAGCTGCGTCAGGCCGAACAAGGCCATCAGGGCGTGGCGCATTTACTAACGCAAAAGCAGAAAGAATTAGCCGATTTCCAGTTAAGTGCCGAAGGCTACAGAGTTCGGGCCAACAATATGTTGGAGCAGCTGACAGAACTTCAGGTGAACTTTAAGGAGCTGAGTGAAACTCTACCGCCTGAAGCGAACGAGCAGGAATGGCAGCAGCAACTAGAAAAAACACAGGATTCAGTGTCACGTTTGGGGCCTATTAACCTGGCGGCTATTGAAGAATTTGAACAACAAGACGAGCGTAAGCAGTATCTGGATGCACAGCATCAGGATTTAGTCTCTGCATTAGAAACGCTGGAAACTGCTATTCGTAAGATTGACCGGGAAACCCGGCAGAAATTTAAAGAAACCTTCGAACAGGTGAATGAAGGTTTGCAAACTTTATTTCCAAAAGTGTTCGGTGGAGGCAGTGCTTATCTTGATTTAACCGAAGAAGATCTGTTAGAAACAGGTGTAACTATCATGGCGAGACCGCCAGGGAAAAAAAACAGTACAATTCACTTACTCTCGGGTGGTGAAAAAGCGCTAACCGCTTTATCATTGGTGTTTTCGATTTTTCGATTAAATCCGGCACCTTTTTGCATGTTGGATGAAGTTGATGCACCTTTGGATGATGCAAACGTCGGCAGATTTTGTAATCTGGTACGGGAAATGTCTGAAACTGTGCAATTTATTTATATCAGTCACAATAAAATTGCCATGGAAATGGCGGCACAATTAATGGGGGTGACTATGCAGGAACCCGGTGTGTCGAGAGTTGTAGCTGTAGATGTGGAAGATGCCGTGAAAATGGCACAAGCCTAAAAACTAAAAGGTAAAAGAGATGGCTGAGGAATTACGTTTAGTCTTGATTGTTTTGGGTGTGTTGGGTATCAGCGCTTTAGCTTTGCATGGCTGGTGGACAGTCCGGAAAAATAATAAGGACATCAGCAAATACGATGTAGATGCTTCTGCAAATGCCGGCCCTAAAGCCGATGGCTTTGATGAGCTGGGAATAGGCCGCAAGCGTGTATTGCAACCGGGTGAAAAGCCGCAACCTAAACCTGCACCAACAGTAGCGCCAAAAGCCAACAAATTACGTGAACCAGTGAAGGTGCGTCGTGAACCTGAGTTAAACGAGCCGTCGCTGGATATGGGCAGCTTTTCTGCCACAGACGAACCTTATGCTGAAGCTGTAGCTGAAGAGCAACAGGCCGCTTACGAAGCTGAAAAAGATCAAAGCGCTCAGGCGCCAGCGAACGAAGTGTTGATCCTTTACGTATTGCTGCCGGAAGGTGATGAAATTAACGGCTCCTTGTTATTGCCTTCGTTACTGACCTTAGGTTTTAAATACGGTGAAATGAATATTTTTCACCGTTTCCAAGACAACGCAGGTTCGGGCGAAGTACTGTTTTCTTTGGCCAATATGTTTAATCCAGGTACCTTCGATTTAGAAGACATGGATAAAATGAATACCCGTGGTTTAAGTCTGTTTATGACCTTGCCAGGGCCTGGCGAAGCCTTACAGAACTTCAACCTGATGCACAGTGCTGCGAAAAAACTGGCTGACGAATTTGGTGGTCAGGTACTGGATGGTCAGCGTTCAGTGCTGACAGTACAAACAGTGCGGCATTATGTGGAAAAAATCCGTGAGTTCCAGCGTCAACGCCTGATCCACGGTTAATGCATAAAAACTGTTAAAGAGGCCCCGTTTTCGGGGCTTCTTTATTTTAGAATTTAAGATTTTAGACTTTAAGTGCCTGAGTAAAGCAAATGAACCAAGCTATCCAACAACGCCTGCAACAGCTCAAAGACCAACTGGCTTATCACAATCACCAGTATTACGTGCTGGATAATCCCAGTATTCCCGATGCCGATTACGACCAGCTGTTTCAGCAATTAAAGCAGATAGAACAACAACATCCTGACCTGGTGACAGCGGATTCGCCGACACAACGAGTGGGGGCTGCACCTTTAAGTAAATTTGGTCAAATCAGCCATCAGGTCGCTATGTTGTCGCTGGATAACGCTTTTGATGCCGATGACTTCGCCGCTTTTTACAAACGTATGGCCGACCGTATTGATGCAAGCAAAGACTTTGAATTTTGCGCCGAGCCTAAGCTGGATGGTTTAGCCGTCAGTATTCGTTACGAAAAAGGTCTGTTGGTACAAGCTGCTACCCGTGGTGATGGTTTTACTGGTGAAGATATTACCGCCAATGTTAAAACCATTCGGGCTGTGCCGCTGAAGTTACAAGGCGAAGTACCGGCCGTGCTGGAAGTTCGTGGCGAAGTTTTTATGCCACTGGCAGGTTTTGAGGCAATGAATAATAAAGCCCGCGCCGCAGGGGATAAAGTCTTTGCCAATCCTCGTAATGCCGCAGCTGGTAGCTTACGACAGCTGGATCCGAAGATCACCGCCACTCGTCCTTTGATGTTTTATGCCTATGCGGTAGGAGCTGTAGAAGACACAACTCAACTGCTAAACGGCAAAAGCCATCATGCCCGTTTGCAGCAACTGAAAAGCTGGGGCTTACCGGTTTGCCCGGAAATCCGCCATGTCACTGGCTTACAGGCCGCCCTGGATTATCAGCAAAGCATTTTGACTAAACGCGCTGCTTTGCCTTATGAAATCGATGGTGTGGTATTGAAAGTCGACGACTTAGCCCAGCAACAAGCTTTAGGTTTTGTTGCCCGCGCGCCACGTTGGGCTATTGCCTTTAAATTTCCGGCTCAGGAAAAAACCACCATTTTATTGGATGTGGAGTTTCAGGTGGGGCGCACCGGCTCTATTACTCCGGTCGCGCGATTAGAGCCAGTAGTGGTGGGTGGTGTGACGGTCAGTAATGCGACTTTGCATAATCAGGACGAAATTAACCGTCTGGGCGTTAAAGTTGGCGATACAGTGATAGTGCGCAGGGCAGGTGATGTGATCCCACAAATTGTCTCTGTAGTGCTGGAAGAGCGGCCTGAAAGCGCACGTGACATCCTATTCCCAACGGCTTGCCCTGTCTGTCAGTCCAGTATTGAACGGGTCGAAGGTGAAGCCGTAGCGCGTTGCACAGGTGGTTTGTATTGTGCCGCTCAGCAAAAAGAAGCACTGAAACACTTTGTCTCACGTAAAGCCATGGATATTGAAGGCTTGGGCGACAAAATCATCGAGCAATTGGTGGAGCAGAAGCTGGTGAAAACTCCGGCTGATATATTCCGTCTGGATATGCCTGCTTTAGTGGGACTGGAGCGGATGGGCGAAAAGCTGGCGCTTAAACTGCTGAAATCCATAGAAGATTCGAAACAAACCACCTTGCCACGTTTTATTTACTCCTTGGGTATTCGTGAAGTAGGGGAAGCGACAGCGCTTAATTTAGCCAGCTATTTTGCCGCTTTGGATGCAGTGCAGCAGGCAAGTGTAGAACAGCTGTTAGAAGTGTCGGATGTAGGTGCTGTAGTGGCAGGAAATATTCAGCATTTTATGGCTGAAGAACACAACGCCGCTGTGATAGCTCAGTTGATTGAAGCTGGTATTCACTGGCCTGTGATTGAAAAACAGCAGCAGGGCGAACAACCACTGGCAGGCTTAACAGTGGTACTGACCGGTACTTTAACCAGCATGGGCCGCGATGATGCCAAAGAAAAACTGCAGCGTTTAGGGGCTAAAGTGTCTGGCTCTGTTTCAGCTAAAACTTATGCGGTGATCGCAGGCGATAATGCCGGCTCTAAGCTGGCTAAAGCCGGTGAGTTGTCTGTGCCTGTCTGGACTGAGCAACAGATGCTGGATTTATTTGCACAGCACGGGTTGAGCTGATATGTCACAGTTTTATCCTTTATTGGATAAGTATGGCCTGACCCGGATCCCACTGCGTTTTTACGCCGTGCTGTTATTGGTGTTAAGGCCTTATATTCTGTGGATTTTAGTGCTGACGATGCCTGAAGGCGGCGATAAATTGCTGGCGGCTGTGTATCCCAAAAGTAACGACTTCTTAACCGCTTGTCTGATTTGTGCACCTTTATTGCTGGTCGTGGCGGCGTTGAGTCAACGTAAAGATAAGGGGAATCAGGGCTGGTTCAAATTATGGCGTCAAAGCCGTTGGATCATGCTGGCAGTGGTCGCCACAGATCTGGTGCATAGTCTGACTCACTTACCCAACTATGTGATGCTGAAAGCGCCCTGGTTACTGATCTCACCTTTTTTATTGGTGTTGAGCTTGTGGTGGCTGTTAAAAAATCCAGTGATGAAACAGATTGTGACTGAGTGGCCTTAACTGAGCTGAATAAGTTAAATAGCAATTTTCTGCTGGCTTTGTAGTTGCTGCCAGCGTTTCTCCTGCTCTTCATTCAGCTTAGCTTTGGATAACATCACTTCACATTGCAAACGCAGTTGTTCGGTTTGAATAGCTGGGTCAATGTTTTCTGTTGAACGTAATGACTGCAGCAAATTCAGCGCAATACCTACATTACCCGGCATAATGCTAAAGGCCTGAATAAAAGCGCTCAGAGCCTGATGCCACTGGCCTCTTTCGTACAACAGCACGGCGTTGTTGTTAAATTCCCTTGGTCCCATAGGTAAGCTTTCACGCTCCTGCTGCTCTTGCTGCAGGTAGGTCAGAAAAACCGGATCTGCATTTTTCAGCTTGTTCGTATCTTGTGTCAGTTGTCTGAGCAGCTCACGGGAGCTACTTAATAAACCGACTTCATGCAAAGCTTTGGCTTTGTCCAGAATATCTTCTGCACCTTGTGTCACAGGGCTTTTCTCTAATGCCAGCAACAGTTGCTTGGCCTTTTCTATCTGATCTTTTAAATAATAGATCCGCGCCTGAACCACCACCTGCTGCTCTTCTTTGCGCTGATCTGGAAACAGCTGGCGCATATTGCTTAAGGTGTCGTTGGCTACTTTGGATAAGCGATTGGTTTGCTCCTCTTCATCGACACTTAAAGCATAATCAATGGAAGCGCGAGCCAGATTCAAATACAGATCCGGCTGCTCATAAATAGAAAAACGGGCAAAACGCAGCAGGTCTTTAGCTGCTTTAAACTGGTGCTCATAGTCATGCGTTAAGCGTGATAAGTGCATCAGCTTTTGTTGACGCATTAAATTGCGTGGCGCCATATCTGCGGCTTGCATCAGTTCAGACTGCGCTTTTTTATACATTTGCTGACGCAGATGAATATCAGCCAGTAAATCCAGGGCCGCCAGTTTTAAATCGGCTTTATGCAGCAAAGGCTGCAACAGAGCTGTGGCTTCCGGAAAACGTTCGCGCTGAATTAAACAGCGTGCCAGTCCCAGTTTTACCCAATGCAGGTTTTCGTTATGGATCAGACTGCTGTAAAACTGTTCGCCTTCAATCCAGCGACCGGCTTGTTGCAAAATCTCGCCTTTGATTTTAAGCAGCATGCTGTTGTATTTAGGCTGATAACCCTGTTCCAGCCATTGATCCAGTTGCTTCAGTGCAGGATCAGTTTTTTTCTGGTCCATCAGGCTATACAAAGGGCGGAATAAGTTTTTACGCTGCACTGTGCGATCAATACGGGATTTCAAATCTTTAATGGCGAAGGGTTTCACCATAAATTCGTCCGGCTGTAATTCTAAAACGCTATGCACCAGGCTTGGGTCTGTTTCAGCGCTGATAAAAATAAAGCCTGTGCTATGGCGGAATAAATTACGAGCCTTTAATTCCTGATAGAGTTGATAGCCGTCTTTGCCATTTAAATTAAAGGAGCAAATAATCAAATCAAAGGTTTTATCACGACACTGGGTTAAAGCTACGGCGGAGTTTTCAGCGTAGTGGAAACTGCTGTAGCCCAGAGTTTCCAAGGCATAACGCAGATAATTTTGAGTTAAAGGCTGTTCATCTACAACCAGTATCTGGATGTCTTTATTAAGTTTTACTGCCATAAATGAATGATACACCTATTATCATTTCTATCAAATATAGCCACTAAATTGATAAAAATCTCTAAATTTTTTAAATGGATTCAAGAGGTAACATTTTTCTGATTTAGGAAATTTATAAATAAGTGAAAAAATGGTAAAAACGTAATAAGTAAGATGATTAAAAACAATAGGTTAGTGGGTTATGGTGTTTTTTTATAAGAAGTGGTGGATGCTACTGGGATCGAACCATCGAGCCTATTCTTTTGTGAAGAGTGGCGATG
>JAHIWM010000237.1 GCA_018815765.1 Gammaproteobacteria bacterium
ATTTCATCCAGCATGGAGCCACGAATACGAATACCGGCAAAGGTTTCAAAGCTGGCGCCTTTACTGCCATCAAAGTTCTTCGCTGCTTCAATCAGGCCAATCATGCCTGACTGAATTAAATCATCCACCAATACACTGGCAGGTAAACGAGCTAACAAATGGTAGGCAATACGTTTAACCAGAGGCGCATGCCGCTCAACCATTTGTGTCAGATGATCAGCGGCGCCGTAGGCCGCAAGTTTGCTATTCAAACCAGACCTCTCGCTTCAGGTTGTTGCACCAATTGTTCCAGAAAAAATTCCAAATGCCCTGAGGCAACAGGTGGCACAGGCCACTGCACAGCACGGGTGGCTAGCGTACGAATAGCCAAAGAGGCCGGGGTTTTTGGAAAGGCATCAACAAAAGCTTTTTGCTTACGCGCCGCTTTTCTGACGTTTTCATCAAACGGAATAGTCGCCACTAATTCTAAAGTCACATCCAGGAATCTGTCTGTCACCCGACTAAGCTTAGCAAACAATTCCTGGCCTTCTTTTAAGCTGCGTACCATATTAGCGACTATTTTAAAGCGCTGTACACCATGCTCACGACTTAAAATTTTCATTAAGGCGTAAGCATCTGTAATGGAAGATGGTTCATCACAGACCACGACCAGCACATCCTGGGAGGCACGTGAAAAGCTTAACACCATATCGGAAATGCCGGCGGCTGTGTCTACCAGTAAAATATCAAAACGGGTGCGCATTTCGCTAAAAGCACGAATAAGACCCGCATGTTCTACAGGTTTTAATTCGGTCATCGACTGAGTGCCTGAAGTCGCAGGTACAATTTTAATACCAAAAGGCCCCTCAATCAGAATGTCGTCCAGTTCAGCTTCGCCGGATAACACATGAAATAAGTTTTTTTGCACACGCAAACCAAGCATCACGTCACAGTTCGCTAACCCAAGGTCAGCGTCCAGCACCAATACTTTTTTCCCAAGCTGAGCCATAGCCATGGCAAGGTTCAGCGTGACGTTGGTTTTACCCACGCCCCCTTTGCCGCCTGTCACTGCTATGACTTTGACTATCTGTTGTTGCTGTTGTTGCTTCATTCTTCTCAGGCCACTGGCTTGATCATCATTCATCGGAAGATTATGCATAGGTTCCTTCCACCCGGGCTGTCGTGTCTGAATACCACTGATAACCCGTACTACTGTTAGAGGTCCGTAACTGCTCTGCCTTGGCAACCATCGTTTTCGCATCGGCCATTTCGATGTCCTCAGGGACTCGCTGACCATGGGTCAAATAACTGACCGGTAACGCATTTTGTATTGCCACGTTAATGATTTCTCCCAAACTTAAGCATTCATCAAGTTTGGTGAAAATACAACCCGCTAATGGAATACGTTTGAAATGTTCAACGGTTTCCTGCATCACGCGAGCTTGAGATGTTGCAGACAATACCAGATAACTTTTTATTTTAACACGCGAATTATGCACTAAAGACGCAAGTTTTTCAGCAAGACGAACGTCACGCTGACTCATACCTGCGGTATCAATCAAAATTAATTTACGTTGTTGTAACTGATTTAACAGTTGCGCTAACTCTTCGCTGTCTTTTACCTGTTTCACCGGGCAGCCAATAATGCGGCCAAAAGTGGCTAACTGCTCGTAAGCACCGATGCGGAATGAATCTGTAGTGATTAAAGCCACCTGATCCGCACCATGTCGTTTGGCAAACTGAGCAGCAAGCTTGGCCACAGTTGTGGTTTTACCCACACCAGTAGGCCCTACCAACGCCACTACGCCACCACGACGCATAATATCGTCATTGGTGGTGATCAACTGACCTGTTAACAACTCTAACGCACTATCCCAGGCTTCAGCATCACTAATGTCTTCTGGCATAAAACAGGCAATTTGATCGGCCACCGGCTCAGACAATCCCAATGCCAGCAGTTTTTCAATCACCATGGCACGCACAGGTTCACGACGCGCCAAATCCTGCCACATTAAACCAGAGACCTGATGCTGCAGCAGTTGTTTCATCGATGACATTTCGTTACGCATAGCGTCAAATTGCTTTTGCATCAGTTTAGCTTGTTGCTCCTGATAACGGGTCAATTCAGTCAGGTTTACTACTGGTGCGCCGGAAGATTGACGTTCGTTATCCGAAGGTGCTGAATTTGCAACCGAAAATAATGCGCTGGTCGCAGCAGCCGTTTTTGCAGCCGCCATTTTATTGGCAGAGATAGCCTGAGCAGCTGCAGGTTGTTTACTGATTTGACGGGCTAACAAAGCTTGCAGAGAGTCAGCCGGCACTTGCTCCGGTTCATCATCCACTTTGATATTCAAACGACTGCCTACGGCAGGTTGAGCTGCTTGAGCTGCAACAGCAGGTTCAGCCACAGCCGCAGATGGCGCGGCTTCCGGGTCAATAGCCGCTACAATTTCAACGCCTCCGGCCACTTTTTTATTCGACAGAATAATGGCATCAGGGCCTAAAAACTCTTTGACTTCTGTCAGAGCAGTGCGCATATCTTTGGCAACAAAGCGTTTGATTTTCATAGCTTAACTCCTAATTCGACTGGCCTACCACACTGACAATACGGATTTGTTTGTTGTCAGGGATCTCTTGGTAGGACAAAACCCGTAATCCTGGAATACTGTATTTCACGAATCGTGCCATAACTGATCGCAGAATGCCGGAAGTCAATAAAACTGCTGGTTCGCCCGCTAATTCCTGATTTTGACAAGCGGTCGCTAAAGACTGCTGAATACGTTCTGCAAGGCCCGGCTCTATACCAGCACCATCATTACCAGCCGATTGCATGGACTGATGTAACATTTGCTCTAAATCAGGCGCAAAGGTGATCACAGGCACTTCTGGCGCACTACCGACCACTTCCTGAATAATCAGGCGTTTTAATGCGACACGGCAAGATGCTGTTAACACGTCAACATCCTGACTCTTCGAGCCATAGTCCACTAAGGTTTGTACTATGGTGCGCATATCACGGATAGGCACGCCTTCATGCAACAGGTTCTGCAGTACTTTTACCACTACGGTCAACGGCAAGGTATCCGGCACTAAAGCATCTACCAGCTTAGGTGAGGATTTTGCCAGCATATCGAGCAAGTTCTGTACTTCTTCATGGCCCAACAACTGAGCTGCGTTATTGGTTAAGATCTGGCTTAAATGAGTCGCCACAACAGTAGCCGCATCCACTACTGTGTAGCCTAAGGTCTGGGCATGTTCACGCTGGCTTTTTGCTATCCAGACCGCTTCTAAACCAAAAGCCGGATCTTTAGTGGCTATACCTTTGACAGTACCAAACACCTGTCCAGGGTTAATCGCCAGTTCGTTGTCGTGCCGCAGCTCAGACTCACCAGTGGTGACGCCCATCATAGTGACACGGTAGGTGTTGGGTTCTAAGTCCAGATTGTCGCGAATATGAACGGCTG
>JAHIWM010000238.1 GCA_018815765.1 Gammaproteobacteria bacterium
AAGCTTTAGACACGGGTTCGATTCCCGCCACCCGCTCCAGCATTGAGCCATTTGAAACAGAAAAAGCACCCGAAGGTGCTTTTTTGCTGACAGACAACAGTTTTAGATTTGCGACTGAATATAGTTTGGCAAACCAATCAGCTTGATCAGGCGCAGCTGTTGTTCCAGCCAATGGGCATGATCGTTCTCAGTGTCGTCCAGCAAGGTCATCAGCAAATCGCGCGTGACGTAATCCTGCACAGATTCACACAGAGCTATGGTTTTTTTCAGTAAGGCGCCTACCGAATACTCCACATTTAAATCGTTTTGCAACATGGACGGTACGTCAGTGCCTACCTGCAACGGATCACGTTTGGATAAATCCGGTGTGCCTTCTAAAAACAAAATACGCTCAATCAAAGCAGCCGCATGAGCTTTTTCGTCGGTCACTTCGTGATCGATGCGCTCAAATAATTTGTTCAATCCCCAGTCGTGATACATACGGGAGTGAATAAAATACTGATCCATAGCACTGAGTTCATTCGACAGCAGCTCGTTTAAAGCCGCAATAACCTGTGTATTACCTTTCATTGTTAGTCTCCTGAACCCATTTGGCTTTGCAGGTAATTTTCTAAACCTACCAAAGTAATTTGTTGCTGCTGTGTATCAATCCAGTCGACATGCTCTTCTTCATGTTCCAGAATTTCCTGCAGCATTTCACGGCTGACATAATCCTGATGCTGTTCGCATAACTTGATGGCGTCACGTAATAACGGCAGCTGGTCGTGCTGGAAATCCAAATCACACTGCAGCATTTCTTCGGTGTCTTCACCAATACGTAATTTGCCTAAAGCTTGCAGGTTTGGCAGACCTTCAAGGAATAAAATACGCTCAATCAGCTCGTCAGCCTGCTTCATATCTTTGATCGATTTTTTATAGCAAACCGAATTTAACTGAGCTAAACCCCAGTTTTTATAGATACGGGCGTGTAAAAAATACTGGTTAATGGACGTTAACTCAGAGGTCAGCACCTCGTTAAGTTTAGCGAGCACTAAAGGTTGGCCTTTCATAGCGAATACCTGCAAATTCAAAAACTGTGCTTATTGTAGTCAAAAAATCAACAAACTCAAGAAAAAACCAACAAAATCAATGAGATGGCATTGCGAATAGTTCGCTTTAGTGCCAGAGTTCTTGCTAAGTTTTTATAAAGACCAACAAATCAGTAGCTTAAAGCTTTTGCTACTACGGGCTGCCAGTTTTGTGTTTCATCGAACGCCTTGTACTATTCGGCGTGATACTGCGTAACAACGGCCAAATCAGATATACTCGGGCCCACAGTAAGCGGTAGTCAGAGTAAAACAGGCAGCAAGGCTGGAATTTATGAGTCAGACAGAAAAGAAAAAATCATCAGGTTTTTTAATTAACCTGGCATTTAACATCATTATCCCCACGCTGATTTTGAGCAAATTAAGTGAAGATCATCAGTTAGGCCCGGTCTGGGCTTTAGTGGTCGCTTTAGCTTTTCCTTTGGGTTTTGGTTTGTGGGAATTGCAGCAAAGTAAAAAGGTGAATTTTTTATCAGTGCTGGGCGTGATCAGTGTGTTATTTACCGGAGGTATCAGCTTATTACAGCTCGACCCGGCCTATATCGCCATTAAAGAAGCCGCTGTTCCCGGTCTTATTGCGTTGGTGGTTTTAATCAGTCAACGTAGCAAGTACCCGCTGGTGAAAAAAATCCTGCTGAACGACGAGCTGATGGATTTAACAAAACTGGAAGCCAGCTTAAAAGCTCACAACGCAGAGCAGTTGTTTGCAGATAAACTACAAAACTGTGCTTATCTGGTGGCAGGCTCTTTTATCGTGTCTTCAGTACTCAATTATGGCCTGGCGAAATACTTACTGGTCAGCGCCCCCGGCACTGCAGCGTTTAACGAAGAGCTGGCGCAGATGACAGCACTAAGTTTCCCGGTGATTGCTTTACCTTGCACTATTATGTTGATGGTCGCCATTTGGTATCTGTTTAGTCAGATAGGTAAAGTGACTGGCGAAAGCATTGAATCTTTTTTGCGCCAGTAAAACCATTAAACAAAAGGCGCTATTCAAACAGCGCCTTTTGTTTATCAAAGCATCTCTGGTTAAATCACGCTATCAAAACGCTCAAAGGCCGCAGCTAAATCGGCGATTAAATCTTCTGTATCTTCCAGGCCAATATGTAGCCGGATCAAAGGTCCGCTGTAAGGCCAACTGCTGGCTGTTCTGAGTTTCTGAATGCTTAAGTTCGGAATAATAAGGCTTTCATAACCGCCCCAGGAAAAGCCCATTTTAAAATGTTCCATACCTTCAATAAAAGCAGCCACAGCTTTCGCATCCCCTTGTTTTAATACAAAAGAAAACAAACCATTACTGCCACTAAAGTCACGTTGGAAAATGTCATGACCCGGGTTTTCAGGCAAAGCAGGATGGCGCACTGTTTCCACTTCAGGTCGTTGCTGTAACCACTTCGCCACTTTTAATGCATTCGCCTCATGCTGAGCTAAACGCACCTTCAAGGTCCGCAGACCCCGGCTGGCCAGATAGGCATCGTCAGCCGAAGCGCAATAACCCATCAGATAACTATGTTCGCGTAGTTGTGGCCAATGTTTTTCGTTCGCTGTGGCAATCCCCAGCATGGCATCTGAATGCCCCACTATGTATTTGGTCGCGGACTGAATACATATATCCACACCCAAAGCATAAGCATCCAGCAGCACAGGGGTGCCCCAGGTATTATCCAACATCAGCACTATGTTATGTGCTTTCGCTACTGCACTAATAGCCGGAATATCCTGCAGCTCCATCGTCAGAGAACCAGGAGATTCAAGAAAAATCACTTTGGTATTGGCTTTAATTAACGCGCTGATCCCAGCACCAATCAAAGGGTCGTAATAGCTGGTTTCTATGCCTAAACCTGCCAGCAACTTATCGCAGATAGCTCGGGTTGGTTCATAAGCTGTATCCACCATCAACAGGTGATCACCCTGTTTTAAGAAACTCAATAAAGCAGCGTTAATTGCAGCAGCACCACAAGGGTATAAGGCACAACCGGCAGAACCTTCCAAATCACAAATGGCATCCTGCAAGGCAAAATGGGTCGCAGTGCCGCGACGGCCATAATAAGGCACTCTGTCACCACGATGTGCGGTGGCGTGTTTCAGCTCTGCCATCGTATCAAAGACAATAGTGGAGGCTCGCACTACAGGAGGGTTGACTGCCGAACCTGTCCATTCTTTACCACGGCCAGCATGGATCAGTTGAGTCGCTTTTTTCATGAGAAACACCTTAGACATCCAGATGTCTGATAATCTACAGTTTTTTGCTGCTTAACGCCAGCCGTTGATCTCACCATGCGTTAACAGCTTTTCCAACTGAGGTTTGGCAAAGTAATAACCCTGATACCAATTGATACCGCAGGCGACCAGATAATCCAGCTCTGCTTTGCTCTCAACCCCCTCAGCCAGCACTTTAGTGCCAAGCTCACAGCAGACAGTTAAAATTCCCTTCAATACAGCTTGTTTTACGGAGTCCTTGTCAATATCCCGTATTAAGCCCATATCCAGTTTTAATACCGCAGGTTTTAATGAGGTTAACCAGGCTAAGCCAGCGTAACCGGCGCCAAAATCGTCTATAGCTGTGATAAAACCTCTTTTGGCATAACTCTCGAAAATACGTTTGAGTTTGGCCTGATCAATTATTTGCTCGCCTTCGGTTACTTCAAACATAATTTGGGTGATATCAAAACCAAAGAGATCGCCAGCTTCGATAGTGGCGCGGATACATGTCTCAGGGTTATAAACAGCATTAGGTAAGAAGTTAATGCTTAACAATTTTTTCAAACCCAGCCTGGAAGCAGTTTCTATGGCTTTTACCCGGCAGGCCTGATCAAAATAGTACTTATTGCTGTCATTAATATGCTCAAACACCCAGCCAGCGCCTTGACCTTCAGGGCCGCGCACCAAAGCTTCATAACCAATGATGTCTTGCACTGACCAATCGATAATAGGCTGAAATGCCATACGAATTTCAAAACCAAGTGACTGGCCGCTTAAACAGTCCATGCAGCTTTGTTGTTTAATTTGTTCAGGAAAATCCATACAACTGACTCCATCATGAGCTTTATGTTCCACATTAGATGACGAAGCAGATGAAACGCAAGTCTACTGCGCTCAGATGAGGATGACACGTGACGATACTGATTGGTCTTATCTGCCCTTTGCCTCGTATTGGTCAGAACAGCAAAGCAGCACAGGCTGGTTTGCCTATCTCAGCCATGTATAATAGCCCCATATCTAGCAGAGCCCGAGCCTTATGAAATACAAAGACCTGCGCGACTTTATCAGTCAGCTGGAGCAACGTGGATTGCTCAAACGAATTTCGATGGAAATCGACCCTTATCTGGAAATGACCGAAATAGCTGATCGCACTTTACGTGCTGGTGGCCCTGCTTTGTTATTTGAAAACCCAAAAGGTTTTGATGTTCCGGTGCTGGCAAACTTATTTGGCACAGCAGAGCGCGTTGCTTTGGGTATGGGGCAGACTGACGTGGCCGCGCTGCGTGAAGTAGGCAAGCTACTGGCCTTTTTGAAAGAACCAGAACCACCAAAAGGTTTAAAAGACGCCTTCAGCAAGTTTTCTATCTTCAAACAAGTGCTGAACATGCCTGCCAAAGAAGTGAAACGTGCACCTTGTCAGCAAGTGGTGCTTTCTGGTGATCAGGTTGATTTAACCAAAATCCCGGTGATGACCTGCTGGCCTGGAGATGCTGCGCCTCTGATCACCTGGGGTTTAACAGTCACCAAAGGCCCACATAAAGAGCGGCAGAATTTAGGTATTTACCGTCAGCAAGTGCTGGGTAAAAACAAAGTCATTATGCGCTGGTTATCGCATCGTGGTGGCGCTTTGGACTTTTTAGAATGGCAAAAAGCCAATCCGGGCCAACGTTTTCCGGTCGCTGTCGCTTTAGGTGCCGACCCTGCCACTATTCTAGGTGCTGTCACTCCTGTGCCAGATACTTTGTCTGAATACGCTTTTGCCGGTTTATTACGGGGTGACAATACCGAAGTCACCCGCTGTATCAGCAACGATTTACAAGTGCCAGCCACTGCAGAATACGTACTGGAAGGTTATATCGAACCCGGTGAAATGGCGCCTGAAGGTCCTTATGGTGATCACACTGGCTATTACAACGAAGTGGACTCTTTTCCTGTATTTACCGTAACTCATATCACGCACAGAGAAAATCCGATCTATCACAGTACTTACACCGGTCGTCCACCAGATGAACCAGCGATTTTAGGTGTGGCACTGAACGAAGTTTTTGTGCCTATTTTGCAAAAGCAATTTCCGGAAATTGTCGATTTTTATCTGCCGCCTGAAGGCTGCTCCTACCGTATGGCCGTGGTGACTATGAAGAAACAGTACCCAGGCCATGCCAAACGCGTGATGATGGGTGTTTGGTCTTTCCTGCGGCAGTTTATGTATACCAAGTTTGTGATTGTTTGTGATGACGATATCAATGCCCGTGACTGGCAAGATGTGATTTGGGCCATTACCACCCGAATGGATCCAGCGCGTGATACTACTTTGATAGAAAACACACCTATCGATTATCTGGACTTTGCTTCGCCGGTATCGGGTTTAGGCTCAAAAATGGGCTTAGATGCCACTAATAAATGGCCTGGCGAAACAACACGCGAATGGGGTGAACCTATAGTGATGGATCCGGCAGTCAAAGCCAAAGTAGATGATATCTGGGCTGAACTGGGTATATTGCCTGCGGATCAAACAGTTCCCACATTAAAAGTGCCAGGCCAAAAATGAGTCATCAGGTGACAGTATTGCCCAGTGGCCTGAGTTTTCAGGTAGACGCGAATGAAACTATTCTCGAAGCGGCTTTGCGCCATGGCATCGACTTTCCGTTTCGTTGTAAGCAGGGCGTGTGCACCTCCTGCGTCTGCCGACTGCGCTCTGGCTCTGTGTCTTATCTGCCACCTGAACCTTTGTCTGATCTGGATAAAGCGCAGAACTTTACCTATTGTTGTCTGGCTTATGCCGAGTCAGATCTGACCTTACACCACCCTTTTATTCGTGGCTAAGCCGCAGGATTATTCATGACCAAAGTGATTTGTACCGTCGATAGAATTCAGCCGTTAACCTCTGGTGTGCATCAAGTACTACTGACGCCACAACAAAAAGTGCAGTTTAAACCAGGCCAATATTTACAACTGTGTTTAACAGATGAAGACAAGCGGCCTTTTTCTGTTGCTTCAATTCCGGGTCAAACTCAACTGGAGCTGCAAATTGGCGGCGCCGTAGCCGATCAGTATTCAGGTCAGGCTTTAGCCCATCTGCAAAGCAACGATGAAGTGACGGTTGAGGTAGGTTTAGGTCAGGCGTTCTGGCGTGAAGACAGCCATAACCCCATTTTATTGCTGGCTGGTGGTACAGGTTTTTCTTATGTCTACAGCATAGCGCAGGCGATAGCAGCAGCAGGCGTGAAAAGACCGGTATTTTTATACTGGGGTGTACGTCACGAAGAAGCTTTGTACCATATGCCCGAACTACAGCAATGGGCTTCAGCCCATCATGACTTTAAACTGGTTCCTGTTGTACAAAGTCCAACAGATAACTGGCAAGGCCGTTCAGGTTTGGTGCATCAGGCGGTGTTGGACGATATAGTCTCCCTGGATGCTTACGATATCTACATCGCAGGTCCTTTCCCTATGGTCGGTGTAGTACGGGACGCTTTTCTGCAGCAAGGCGCAAAACGTGAACAAATGTTTGCCGATGCTTTTGCTTATATTTGAGTAACCCACTAATTAATAAAACAAAAGGGCCGCTTTATTAAAGGCGGCCCTTTTTAATTACTGCTATAAAACTCTACTTCTTATATTTGCTAAACCAGTAAGTGATATAGGCAGGTTTCGCCATCATATTGCTGGGTCTGATATGAATACCATGCGAAGCGCCCGGGATCCGTACCATAGCTGTTTCAACACCGCGTAATTGCAGCGCCTGATAAAATTGCTCGGTCTCAGAAATTGGTGTTCTGTGATCCGATTCTCCGGTCATCAGCATGGTTGGGGTTTTGACATTACCCACATAGCTGATAGGTGAATGTTTCAGGTAGTGTTCGGGTTTTTCCCATGGCATGCCAGGAAACCAGTACTGGCTAAAGTAATTGTACATATCGGCATTCAGTACAAAACTAAACCAGTTGATCACAGGATTGACCGCCACAGCAGCTTTGAATCTATCGGTATGACCCACAATCCAACTGGTTAACAAACCGCCGCCACTACCACCAGTCACAAACAGCTGATTCGGGTCGATAAAACCTTTAGCAACTGTAGCGTCCACTACATCCATTAAATCGTTGTAGTCTTCACTTGGGAACTTATGGTGGATCAGATTGGCGAATTCCATACCATAACTGGTGCTGCCACGAGGGTTGGTATACAGCACCACATATCCCTGAGCCGCCATCAGCTGTAGCTCCATCGCAAATACAGCGCCATAAGCAGTGTGAGGGCCGCCGTGAATTTCCAGTATTAACGGGTACTTTTTGGTTTTATCGAAGTTTGGCGGCAAAATCAGCCAACTTTGTAACTTGCGCTGATCAACAGAAGACGTCACCCAAAACTCTTCTACTTCGCCTATATCACGGGATAACTGCAAGTCTTTATTCAGTTCGGTCAGTTGCTTCTTTTTACCGTCCTGCCACAAGCCGAGTTCAGCCGGGGCCTGAGTCGACATCTGGGTATAGGCTATATCGCCATCATCCGACACAGTAAAACTGCCGCCGGTATAAGGACGACTGTAGGAGCCACCCCCAACCTGATCGACCAGCACTTTGCGTGTACCGTTCAGAGGTTGTAAGGCTATTTTTCCCTGAGCCTGATCGTCGTACTGAATATAAAGCGCGTCGCTGTCACCATCCCAACTAAAGCTATCGATAGCACGGTCTAAATCTGCAGTAAGAGCTTTTATCTCTCCAGACTGCAGATTTTTGACGTACAGCTGATCGGCCTGATGCGCCAGTTTCTTATCATCATAACCCAGATAAGCTAGCCATTTGCCGTCAGAAGATAAAGCCGGTGAGTGGTCAGGACCAAAACGATCGGTGACTTGAGTCAGGTTTTTATCGGCGATATTCAACTTATACACTTCACTATTCTGTGCCTGAGCTCTTTTATCTGATTGACGATTGGCCGAAAAATAGAGAGCTTTGCTGTCGTTTTGCCAGCTGATTTCACCACCGTGATCAAAATCTCCGCTGGTCAGTTGTATAGGTGTACCGCCCTCAGCTGCCATCAGGTAAATATGGCGGAAACCTGCAGGTAAATAACCACGACCGTCAGCACGGTATTGCATAGTGTCGATATAAACAGGAGCTTTGGCCCAGTCGTTTTTCTCAGGCTTACCAGGTAAAGTCACCGGATTAGCCACTTTTTTTGGCGTAAACATCGAAAAAGCCAGCCACTTGCCGTCTGGTGACCAGCTCAAGCCTGAAGGAGTTGCAGGCAGATGACTCACCTGACCACTCTGACCATTGTCCATCCAGCGGATATGGACCTGTTGCTTACCTGAAGCTGATGAAATAAAAGCCAACTTTTTGCCATCTTCTGACCATAAAGGCGAGCTGATATCTGCTTGTTCTGACACTAAAGGCCGCAGCTGACCGGTTTTGGTATCACTTAGCCATAAAGAGCCAATACGTTTATCCAGCGCCTGATCAAAACGGTTACGCACAAAGACCACCTGATCGCCATCACTGCTGATCTGCGGCTCTGATACAAACTCTAACTGGAAGACATCTTCATACTGCAATGGTTGTTGTGTTGCTATTGCACTCAGACTGATACCTGAAATCGCTGCAAAAACAGCAGTTTTAATCAATAAATGCACCTGAACCTCGTTATTCTGATTATGGGTTGAGTAGATACTAGGTTGGGTTTGATTGTTATTGCCAGAGTGATGCGGTTAATGGGGGTATTGGCGGGGTGTTTTGGGGCTGTTTGGATTGGATGTAGGGCGCAATCGCCGAAGGCATTGCGCCGGTGATGCAATCGCTGGTTAGTTTAAAAACGGATTTGCTCTGGATGCGTGGGCGGTGAACTACTTTATTGCGGGCCTCCTGCCCTCCACCCTTCGGGCCGGCTGCGCCGTTCCAGTTCGTTCCAGACGAACTGGTCGCATGGGAAT
>JAHIWM010000239.1 GCA_018815765.1 Gammaproteobacteria bacterium
GCTTCAGGTGCGAAGTTTTTGTATAGAGTAGGTTCAGTAGCCAGCTCTTCACGAGCGCGGAAATCACACATAGTACGGATCTGCAGAGCGCTAAGGTACTGATAGTCGGCAGAGGTTAAATCCGTCATAGTGCCGCTGCGAAATAACTTGCCCCAGACTACAGAGCCACCACTTTGGCTTGGATAACCGCCTAAATCACGGAAATTTACCCCGCCTTGTAAGGGTAATATCCGCTCTGCCACCCAATGTCCTGGCTGGTCTTTGGGTTTGACATAGACATAAGGCCGGCTTTGTTCATGCCGCTGGATCAGGTAACTATTGCCTTTTACATCAGACGCAATCTTTTTCATCACTTTTGTGTCCGCTTTATCTGCTACAAAAATATCCACAACAGCAGCATTTATAGTCCAATGCACCAGCAAGGCATCAGGTAACAACGCCTGAGTCTGACGCACAAGGTAAACTGCAGGCGCAGACTGCTGCACTACTGATGGAGTGGTCGCTGCAGCCACAGGCACTGAATAGCTCATCAACTGACTGGCAGCCAAAGCTGCAACCAGTACCGTTTTTTTCATCTGTGTCATGGATTTAATTAGCATAGGTTTAGTGTTCATTGTTATTTATCCTTATCTGTTAAAAGTTAGCCCGCACGCCCATCAGGAAACGGCGGCCATAACCTTCCACTTCCACTGGCTTTTGTTCGGTACCCTGGAAGCGTACGCCCAGTTCATCCGTCATATTGTTCAGGTCGGCATAAACCGAAAACGTCTCGTTTAACTGATAACGCACTGACAAATCCAGCCGCTCGCTGTCCTGCCAGTACAAATCGCCACTGGAGTCCGGCGAAATATCATCCAGCCATTGATCACGCCATTGCCAGTTCAACCGTACAGACCAGCCGTGGTTTTCATAAAATAACGAGGAGTTAATCACACGATCTGAGGTGCCGGGTAAAGCCACAGTGCGGCCGTCCGGCGTGGTAAATTCACTATCCAGAAAAGCCATATTAAACTGCAGACCAAAACCACGAATAGATTCAGGCAGGAAATCCCATTGCTGGATATAACTGAACTCCAGCCCTGTCAGCTTGCCGTTATCGCCGTTTAATGTGGTGTTGTAATCGTAATCAGAGCGGTCAAAACCCGGCGTATCAAAACGGTTGTCACCTACTTCAGTGACAGAATCAAACAACACATTGTCCACTTTACGGTGGAAGAAATTCACCGAAGCCAAAGCAGCATCTGCGAAATACCATTCCAATGAAGAATCCACACCCACAGCGGTTTCAGCTTTCAGATTCGGGTTACCGCCTGATACCGCATTGTCGGTATCATTGACTGAAGCACCTGAACGCAGCTGACTAAAATAAGGTCGGCTGGACCCTGTCACACCAGACAAACGGAACTTCAGATCTTCGGTCAGATCAAAATTCCAGTGCAGGCTAGGGAATAAGTCGGTATTGCTTTGCGCTACATCCAGTGGCGTAGTGCCGTCACTTTGTTTTAAGTAGCCCTGACTCAGAATATCGACCCGCTCTGTCCTGACCCCAACAAGGATCTGATGTTGACTCCAGGTCCAGGTATTCATCGCATACAAACTGGTGATTTCTTCCGTCACTTCGTACCAGTTTTCAATAGCACTGAAACTGCTTGGGTCAATTAAACCTGCACCGATCAGAGCCGCCACTGCTGTATCGATTTGGGCACGAGCCGCGGCATTGTCAAAGTAGTTGGCGGTAAAACCATAGTTTTGATCCGAATCCCACTGCTTATCTGTATTAAAAGCATCCGGAGTAAACTCAATACCAGCTGCTCCTGCCAAAGGACCAAGCATAATAAAAGGGCTGCTCATACCGGGTGATGTGGCTTTGCGATCATCGTATTGAGCACCCAGCTGCAGCTTGGCGTCAGCTCCTGCCGATTGCCAGTTATAAGCTGCGTCAGTTTTTAAGCTATAAGACTCTGTTTCCGCTTCACCTTTGTAGTTGATCAGGCCATCAAAACCAAAGCCGGATTGATTCAGCGCAGAAGTTGCTTCACCACGGGACAAACTGCCATCTGCATTCGCTATGGTGCTGTACAACTGCACCTGAGGAATACGTGGATTAGATAAGTCATAACTTAAAGAGTGAAACTGACGTGGATCCACCTGGCTGCGACGTAAAATAGGCAGGTCGGTTAAACTTTCGGTTTCGGTGTAATTTAGATCCCAGGCCAGCTCCCAGTCGGCCAGTTCATGCTGACCAGACAAGGTATTCACAAAAGTGGAGTTTTCATACTGACCATCCTGAAACATGGCCGTGACCGGCACGCCGATCAAATCGCCGCTTTGTTCACCTCTGCTGCCAATGCCAGCAGTTAAATCCAGCTGAAACTGGTTACGCAGCTCGTGATCAACAAACTCTGTGTATAAACTGGTCAGGGCAAATTTATGTTCTGGCTGGGGCGCAAATTCGAATTTGACTATGGCCGAGTTGGTTTCGCGCTCTAACTGATAACTGCGAAAATCAAACAGCTCAGGCGCACCCTCTGCATCGTAGGAACGCTCATTATTGTCGGTGACCTGCTCCATTTTAAAACCGGACAGCGCCCCCATCACGCCAACCACACCATCAGACCAGGACAAACGGCCCGAATACCTGTGTTGTTCGCCATCCCCTAACTGCAATTGCCCTAAACCTAAATCTATATCGGTATGAAAACCGGGCTTGGATAAAGGCGAAAAGGTTTTAATATCCACCCGACCAGCTAAAGCTTCAGATGGCATATCAGGCGTCAAGGTTTTAGAGACATCGACTGAACTCATCACAGCAGCAGGCACAGAGTCAAAACGGAACACCCGTTCTTCAGCACCCAAGACGTTAACGCCGTCAAAAGACACTGCTGTCCAACGCGCCGGAGCACCACGCACCTGAATATAACGTTCCTGCCCCTGATCCCGTTGCACCGCCACTGCTGGCAAACGTGATAAAGCGGCGGCGGCCGTTTGATCCGGAAAACGGCCAATATCATCCGCAGCTATCACGTTCACCACGTTAGTGGCTTCGCGCTGCAACATAATGGATTCTTCCTGACTGTCGCGGATAGGGCTGGCTGTCACGGAAATGCGTTCAATGCTTTTTTCAGCTGCTTTATTTGCTGCAACATCGGCCAAAGCTGTTGTTGAGGTGAACGCGTAACAACAAAGCGCAAGTACACTTAGTTTAAAAGGCAGGCTGGAGTGATTCCACTGTACCGCCATGAATTCTGAGGTTTTCATTTTTATCCCTTCACACAATCTGACTGGCTGTTGATGGCCTCTGTATCTGAGGCAAGTTCAAGGTAGGTTTGGCGGGTGAAGGATTTATGAATTAGATAACTACAGGCATTTCAGAGATGTCTCTGTCCGATCCAAAAGGGTTGCTTTGCTCTAAAACCACCAGTTCCGGAGCTGTCATCAAACGGTAACTAAAGCGGCCGGTTCTTACACTTTTTTGACTGTCGAATAAATAGGGATGGGCCAACTCAGCACCAAGAACAGACATCAGTTCATCTCTGATTTTGCTGCGGTTTTGATCCAGAGTTTTAGCTTTTAAGCCTTGTTCCTGTAAATCCTGAATGGCTTTTTTATGGCCTTGCCACTGCTCCATCAGCACAATAATGTCTTGTGCCAATAGTTGATCAGGCTTATTGCTGGCCGGATTTAACACCCAGCCTTCCGCAGTTTTCAAACGTTGGTTTGCATACCAGTAGTAATACAGCAAAGGGGTGCGGGGTAATTCAATCGTCACTCCATGCACCACAACGCAAGAGTCTGACACCAGAAACTCCAGTACAGCAGGAGCTTTGGCAATCTGAAACGCTTTGCCGCAATCGCCCGAAGACATCTGCCAGCCAAGTTTCAGCCATTGCAGATCACAAAACGGATCCCAATGCTCTGAACTACACAATGCCAGCGCCATTGCATCGGCGAAGCTAAAGTGCTGTTGCAGTAATTGATCTAAAAACAGTAATCGCTGTTCAGATACGGCAGCTTGTAGTGGCACAGACAGCGCTAAAGCTTCGGCCAGATCAGAGCCGGATTGCAGAGCTTTAGCGATAAAGGTCTGACGCTGCGCAGTCACAGGTACAGGCACTAACCAAACCAAGCTCAGCAGCAACAAGATAATCACAGCCGCAATACTGGCAATACCAGTACCGTTCAGGCTGCATTGCAGCTCAACACTGGCAAAACGCTGATGAGTGCCTGAAAGCCACTGCATAGTTTGGCTGTCCTTTGGGGCTGCACCTTCGCCAATCTGACTGAGAGTTGCACTGCAATGACTGATCAAAAGTGACGTGGGCTGAATGGGGATCAAGGCTAA
>JAHIWM010000240.1 GCA_018815765.1 Gammaproteobacteria bacterium
CTGTAAAAAGGCCTGATGCAAGGAAAACCGGCTTTGTTGCTGCTGTTCTGCTGGCAACTCGGCCAAAATTGCCTGCCAGAGTTTGGCCTGCCACAACTGATCATCCGGCATCACTTTAGCGTCACCATCCATTTGCGCTAAGCGATACAACCCCTTGGCCCAATCAGCCAGCCAATCGGCGCGATACACCTGATACTGGTCAAATAAATCCGCCAGTTTCAGCGCCAACTGCGAGCGTTTTTGCTGATCTTTATCGTCACTGATAAAACGGCGCAGCAGCTCAAATTCATCTTGGGTGACTAAAGCAGGCAATAAACGGAAAATACGCCAGCGTAAACTGTCTTTACTAAAGACTGATAAATCAGGTAGTTGCTGCTCTGGCAGCGCTAACTGATACATGCTCCAGATAAAACGGCCCGGCAACTGCACCTGCATAGCAGCGGCAATTCCCAAACCACGCTTATAGGGATCGGCTTCATCAGGCGATGCGGCAAAAGCCAGTTTCAGCCACTGCGCTATACCATTACTCTGCACCAGCACTTGCTCAAGCTCTAAAGGCGAAAGCGGATAACGCTGACAAAACTGCACCAGAAGCGAGCGCAGCTGCTCCAACTGATTGGAATGGATCACTAAAAAACCAGGCTCAAGTGCCAATGCGACAGTACTCCGTTAGTCTTTATTAGTTTGCTGTTTAAGCTATAAAAGAGATTGTGCCACAGAGGGTTAGCTTCGACTATTGGGTTTTGTTGGAAACTAAGATTTGAAGCGGATGACAGCAAAATTTATAGAGGGAAGCATCGGGTTTTGATCATTATTGCACCAGAAGCTTTAGTTTACCGCTTCAACCAAAACCGATGTAGATTGCAGATCAACACCATCTACATGGAAACCAAGCGAGCTTTGCTGACCTTGCAAGCTAATGGCCCCTGACTTCGGCAAAACATCAAACTCAGCTTGTTTAATACACAGATGTTCTGGGAAAGAGTTGTCTATTGCGCTACCCACAAGGCGATAAGTACAGGTCTTTTTCCGATTCACCTCGTGCTTAGTTAACTCTAAAACCATCTGTTGGTCAGCGCCAAACTTTTGAGTCAATACATCCGCCATACCATGTGTGATGGCTGTCCACACAAATGCAAAGGCCAGGAACGGAAAAAGCAGCAAAAACAGAAAATTTATCGCCTTAGAATTTTCACCATAAAGACTGGTATATCCAATGGCAAGTAAATAGTAATGAATACTGATAGCTGTAGCCGTAATACCAATAGAAATATACAGACTATGTGTTGACCAAGATGCTGACGGAATAAAATCAGCCATATATCCATAAATAGCAAAGGCCATAATCACATAGATCAAAAACATCACTAGTATTCTTAAAAATGAAGGCTGTTCTTCACCAAAAAAGGAATGGTTAAATTTTTTGAGCGACAAGTTTAAATACCACCATCCAGTTCATCAAAAAAGCTCTGCCCATCTTGTAAATCCAGCTCGTTGATTTGTTCAAAGCGGGATCTTACGAGTTGTAATTTGTCAGCCTCACTTAATTCAGGTTGAGTATCTACCCCAACCGGGTCATTCATAACATTCTCCAGCATTATGGCCTCTTTAATTAAAAGCTATTCCACCAGTACTTTCTGCTAAGAACCAAAAGCGGAAATGACGCACACCGCAATACCTGACCCCAAAATATTTAGTTATAAACAGCCAAATAGCTTTTTTCCTACTTAATTTTCACATCCAAACCTAATGACAATAAGCTACCTATCAGTGTTGTGATCACCACAGAGACCAAGGATCCAATCAACACGTACTCAGTCATGCTTCGGTCGTTCGTTTTGTTCAATTCACCAAATCTAAATATTGACTTGGCTGCCAACACAAAACCCACTGCTTCATAACTGCCCACAAGGGTAAAAGTCAGTATTAACAAGCGCTCTAAATAACCAATCAACTCACCACCAGCGACAATACCGCTGACTTGAGTCGTATCGTCTTCAGCGCTACCTGATAGTGGATACTTTTTTAAGATGCTGGCAATCACAATTGATGTTGGTTTGAGAATGAGAAGGTAACCAAAAAGCAGCATCACTGCATCCGGGAAGTTCTTATGTTTTAGCACTGCTTCAATAGTTACACTGTCTACTATATGAAAAGCAATGATCGCTAATATCGACAGATGCAAAGTCTGGTCAATAACAAAATAGGAAAATTTCTCACCACATGGTGTAGTGGCCTTCCACAGATCGATCATAAAATGACTTACTGCAACTATAACAACCACGCAAGCAGCTGAGCGCCAATCAACAGCTAAAATCACTGCAGGAATTAATGAAGCAACGCCATGTAGTAGTGAGTGAAGGTATAACTCAGGTGAGCGATAAGTGTTCGCTTTTTTGGCTTCTACCCATAGCTTTGGTTGCAAGTAAAAGTCGCAGATGATGTGCATCAGCATGAAAGGTATTAGCACACTAAAAAAATCAGACATAGGTGAGCCCCGCCACCTGGTTAATAAATCGCCAATTCAGTTCACTGATCAGCGGCCAACCTGAAGCTTTAAGTGACTTACTCGCAGTGGCAGTAGCGACATCAAGCCTTTCTGCTAACTCATTAATCGACAAGCCTTCGTTTGATTGGAGCATCGGAAGCATGACTTCACATTGACGCGAGGTTAATGCAGTGAGTTGTCGGTCAAGATACTTAAAGAGCAAATCAAAGTGTTCAGTGAGCTCAAAGCGGTCAGAGTTAAAAACCAACTTGTCGCTCTTCAAAGCTTTTAATCCACGCCCGGAAAGAACAAATGCTTTGCCCATCGATTCAGAGACCGACTCACGCAGATCTGCATTAGAAGCAATAGCAAAGCTAATGCGACTATCAAATTCTTTGCCAAGCGCTTTAATACCAATTCGATAAATGATGGTGTATCTCAGAGCGCATTCAATATCATGTACCACGGACTGAAACGCATCACCACGCTCAATACTGTGCGCATTTGATGAATTCGCTACACTGATCCATGTTTGAATATCTTTGATTCGTTGAAGTAGTTTTTCAAACTGCTCAGAGGTTAACTTAGTTGAGTTGACAATGTCGCCGCTGATCACTGCGATAGGTTTATGGCTAAGCTCCACATTAAAACTCCTTCTTACATCCAGATACAAATTTAGCCATTTTTAGCTAAAAAAGCAAATTTAGCCATTTTTGGCTAAAAATAGAGAATTAGCTGTTTATGGCTAAGCCTATCCCTTTAGCATTAGCCACGTTGCACTGCCGCTTTGCGGCGAGTGCAACCTACAACGAGCACAACCTACACATCATCGAACCCAAGTCACACAAGCAATAACAACCGCCCTACTACTTCGGTTTTCTAAACTTCAGCACCATTTGGTTGACTTCGCCAATAGCCAGGTGCTTAGCTTTTTCTTCTTCAGTACCGGCCATAGTGGGTGGTAAAGACCAGATGCCTGATGGGTGATCGGCAGTGTCTTTTGGGTTGAGTAACATGTCGTCGCGATCTTCAAAGCTGAATCCGGCTTCTTTGGCCAGTTTTAACCATAACTGCTCTGGCACATAACCGGTTTTTTTCCAGTCTGTATTGAGCATATGGTCTGGCAGACGCGGCGCTACTACCCCTAATACTCCACCAGGTTTCAGCGCTTTGTAAAAGTTGGCTAACGCATGTTTTAACGAGGTTTCGCCATCAAATAGATACAGCTGATTACGGATAGACAGCACTACATCGACGCTGACTGCTGGCGCTATGGCTATATCAGCCAAAGGCGCAAAGTCTGTCACTGTGACGTTTTTATAGATGGGGTGTGATGCAAGTTTTGCCTTAAATTCTGCGCGGCCTTTTTGCATATAGTCAGCGCTTAGAAAGGTGAACTTATCGGAATAATGGGCGGCGTAGAGTTTGCCTTTTTCAGCTAGTAGCGGTGCCAGAATTTCGGTATACCAACCAGAACCAGGCCAGACTTCGACTACAGTGCTTTGTGGTGCCACTTCAAAAAAAGCCAGTGTTTGCTCTGGCTTACGTGCAGCGTCACGTTTTTTATTTTCAGCAGTACGGGCTTCATGTTGCAAAGCCTTACTGATACTAATACCTTCATCAGCAGTGGTGGCAAAACTGCTTTGGCTTAACAGCAGAAACACACTCAAACCTAGTACTTTCGCTAGCATATCCAATTCCTTTTACTTTCTATTTTTGTCAACGAGCTCTGAATAAAAGGTAAAGGTATTTCGTTGTTTTTGAAAGCTATTTAGCTGCAAAAGCATAACAAAGCTCAGCATTAATCTGTCGAGGCGCAGCAGCACTGCCCTGTGCCTCAATAGATTTGAGCGTCCTGTTGCACTGCCGCTTTACGATGAGTGCAAGCTACTTTTGTAACTGATACTGCCAGGATAAACCTGTGTCATAACGGGCAGGAAAACCTAACCAACCGCTGCTGTTTTCCGTCGCTTCAGCTGCGGAATCGGTCGGAGTTGGTGCTAATTTCAGATACTCACATTGTTTGCTGATGGCTTTAACATGGCAGTCCAGCATCGCCAACGCAAAATGTTTATTGATGTTGTTGATGCTTTGCGCCGACCAGCTGGCGTCGTGGTAATGACCAAAGTCCATTTTGTTTTGCCGTGCTATAGCAGGAGCCGGATGAGGGGCAATATTGTGACGGGCATTGTGATAAGTCAGCATATATTTGCTGTTGCTGTTACTGCTGCTGTCTTGGCGGCCGGTTTGGTTATACAGCCACTGCATGCCTTCATAACCTGACACATCATCCTGATCACCAGCAAAGTACAGCATTGGTACTTTGATAGCCGCCAGCGCTTCTGCAGAGAACAACTTATGCTGGCCTCCCCACGGCGCTATGGCTATAGCGGCTTTCCAGACTGAGTCTACTTTTAACTCTGCGGCTGTTTTTGGGTATTGCCCACCGGCACAGCTATTCAGCAATTGCTTTAATGCTGCATTGGTCGCCTGATCTTTACTGCCAGTAAAAGCCTGCACACTTTGTTCAGTAAAGTTAAAGCAGCCACCTACTGTATTAATAGCGCCATAACCGCCCATTGAATAACCAATCACAGCGGCAGCATCAGTGTTGATCACGCCTTCTAACACCTTTGGATGCTCACGAAAATAAGACAATACAAACTGCTGGTCGCGAGAGCGATGGTACAAAGTAGCTGGAAAACCAGCATAAGGCGCCTTGATGGCATCCACTTCGGCGTTGGTCGATTGCGGGTGATCAATAGCGGCCACCACATAACCATGTGAGGCTAAATGCTCGGCCAGATAAAACATCAAAGTTCTGTAGCCAACATAACCATGAGACAACACCACCAGCGGGTAGTTTTGGCCAGTTTTGGCTTTGGCATCCCGCAGTGCATTGGCCTGAATACTGAAAGGCTGATGGCTTTTGGTCACATTGTCATAAGTGGCTGACTGCGCTAAAGCACCAGTTGGCAAAGTTTTTTCTGCCGGATACCAGAGCTCCAACAGCATTTCACGGTCTTGTTTTTGTTGGGTCAACAGGTTTAATTGCGCTGGGTTGGTGATACCTAAACTCGTCACACCTACCAGATGTTTGCCTGTCGCAGCCAGTTGTGGTTGCATTTCAGCAGGGCGTGGTTGATACAACTGCTCTGCGGCTGTTGTAGCAACAGTATTCGCAGTGACATGGCTAGATAACAAGCTGCCGCCTGTGATGGATAAAGCTAAGGTTAAAAAGGATATCGGGAAGAGGCGCATCAAAGGCTCCTAAAAAAACAGATCAACAGTCTGAATGGAAAATAATGAAAGCTGCGGCAGGGAAAGCCTGAATTTTATGGCCCTCTCCCACCGCAGCTTTGGTTTTTAACAGCTGTTACATAAAGCTTTTGGTAAACTCAATACCAAAAAATGCTGGCGCACCAGGTATAAAGCTAGGGAAACCAAAAGATCCACCTGTGTTGCCCGCATCCACCAGATACTCTTTATCAAATAAGTTGCTGGAATACAGAGTCACAGACCAGTGCTGCTGGGTGTTTTCCAGCCCAACACGCAGGCTGGTGAGCTGCACAGCGCCCTGGCTGATATCAAATCCTGCAACAGGAGCGTTGGCTTCTTCAAAGAAGATATCGCTGCGGAAACTGTAGATCAACGAGCTGTTCAGCTGATATTCGCCGCCCAGTTCATAGCTATGCATCAGGCCTGTACCTGCAGTGTATTCAGGCTGCAGGCGGAATCTGTTGCCCGCTAAGTTACCGTTGCTGCTGTCGTCATCAATTTTTGCGTCAATCCAGGCCAGGTTGGCAAACCAGTCCAGATTGTCGGTTAATGTGACGCTCAGCTCAGTTTCTATGCCGATATTTTTGGCGTTACCAGCGTTGGCTGTGTAAGTGTTACCCGCATCATCACGTAGGCTGACCTGGAAGTTCTGATAATCCTGATAGAACATCGATACCGCATAACGCAGCTCGTTGTTTGCCGTGCTGCCTTTGATACCCGCCTCGTAGTTCCAGATATATTCGGCCGGAATTTCTCTGATCCGTGGAACTGCACCTGTCGCGCCCTTCACAGAGGCGACGTCCATGACTTCTGAGCGACGGCCTTTTGAAACGGTAGCGTAGACGTTCAGTTGTTCGTTCAAACGATACAGCGCATTAAAACGTGGTAACCAGGCGTCAAAGCTGCCTTCGGCGCTAAAAATTTGACCATTGGTTGAAACAACAGGCAGCAGCGGAGCTTTTGTCAGGAACGAATTAGCAAAGTTCGAGGTGTAACCACTGGTTTTATCTTCATCGACATATCGTAAACCTGCAGTCAGCTCGAGCTGTTCTGTCACTGCATAACTAAAGTCAGCAAACACAGAATAAGCAGTGTTTTCACCAAAGTTCTGATAGCTGCCCTGATAAGGCAATAACTGTAACTGACCTTGAGTGAGCAATGGCGTCAGGATATTTACTGTGCCATTGGGGTTAATACAAGGTTGCTTGTACGCGGCCAAAGCACCGGCACAGTTCAAATAAATCGATTCTTCAGTGCTAAAAGGCACCAACTGAGAGCCATCTTCGTCAAAGTAACTAACACCAAAGAAGCTATTGAGCTTGTCACCACTGTAGTTCAGCCGTAATTCCTGGCTGAATTGATCGCCAACCGCATCTTCAGCAAATTCTAAAAACCAGGCCTGGGTGCCGTCTGCATCAAACACTTCCAGCGAATCAAAACTACGTTTTGCGCTGATGCTGGTTAACTGCCAGTGCTCGCTTAAATCCCAGTTGGCTGTCAGGTTTAAATCTTTCACTGTACGTTCAACACCCAGATCGGATTTGCCAAATACTTGCTGAGCTAAAGGGCTGCCGCTGGCTTCTACAAAGCTATAAGGACTGGTATCGCCACCTGTTGGCGCAAAACGACGGCTTTTAAAGGCTGTGCCTGTGTCGTTGTTTTTCTCATAGTTGTAGACCAGATCAACAGTTAAATCTTCATTTGGGGTAAAACGCAGCGATGGGCGAATGCCGGTACGCTCGATACCATGCAAATCCGGTTGGTTTTTCGCAATGTTGTCGACATAACCATCACGCTCTTTATAGGTAAAAGCTAAGCGGCCTTGTACTTTTTGCTCGCCGCCCGTGATAAAACCATTCACATTTTTTGCAGAAAAATTGCCGGCCCCTAAAGTCACGGCAGCTTCAAACTCTTCCTGAGGTTTACGGGTGGTGACACTTAAAGCCCCCACAGAAGCAGCTGTACCAAATAAGGTCGCCTGTGGCCCCTTCACAACTTCAACCCGTTCAATATCAAAAAGTTCGAAGTAAGAACCCCGTGAGCGGGAGATATCAGTGCCGTTGTAATAGACAGAAACCCGCGGGGAAGCCTGAGCTGAGCCGCTGTCTGAGGTAATACCTCGAATGACAAAACCCGGGTTGTTTGGGCTTTGTTCCTGAATCACTAAACCCGGAGTGATATCGGACAACACATCCAGGTCAGCAATACCTAGCTGTTCCAGCATTTCACCGGTAAAGGCAGTTACAGTGACAGGCACATCCTGAATCGACTGCACGCGCTTTTGGGTGGTCACGGTCATACGCTCTATGGCGGCTTCATCGCCTTCCGCCGCCATAACTGTAAATGCGCCACTGGCCAAACTCGCCAGCACTAACGAGCTTAACATCTTCTTTTTAAATTGTTTTTGTGTGGAATACATCATTACTAAAATCCATCTGAATGAAGGGAACAGCGGATTAAAGTAATGGCTCTAAATGACAGGCCAACTACATTTGGCTTACAAGTTGGTTACAGTAGAAAAATAGTGATGGTATATAACCGATTCATTTATATGGTTTTTCTAATCTTGAAACATCTAAAGTTCGGCGCTGTCTATTGGATTCGGCATCCCCTGATCTGGCTCTTTAGCCCGGTTTTATCGCAGCAATCTGCCCGTCTTTCGCAAAAATGTTAGAGTCCAAAGGCAAGCTTGCGCTGCTGCGTATATAGTTCAGTTATTCCTTCGCTGTCTTGTTAAGGGCTTTATGAAGCTTTTTCTTGCCGCCTTCGTCTGTTTACTGCTGACCTTCCGCACTGAAAGCTGCACCTTACGTATGGGCATTGAAACCAGCTTTGCTCCTTACATTATTCAGCAGGATAAAAGCTGGAGTGGACTAAATGTGGAGTTGCTGGCCCGCTTGGCAAAGGAAGTGGGATGCAGTCTGGAATTTATTCACAGCCCCTGGTTACGGTCGTTAAAGCTGATCGAACAGGGCGAGCTGGATGTGTTAAGCCACTTAAGTTACAACGCCGAGCGCAGTCAACAATTTGCCTTTATTGGCCCACATCAGCAGGAAGTGATTTATCTGGTGGGGAAAACAGAGGCTTTTCCTAGTTTAACCAATCTGACACAACTCAAACGCAGCGGCACCTCAGGCATTATCGCCCTGCTCAATGGTGCTTATTATGGCGATGAGCTGGACAGCATTTTAAACGATGCAAAAAATCGTACCCGTTTTGTCTTTATTCGTGGCAATGAAGATAAACAGGCGCTGCTGCTGAATGGCCGTGTGCATGGTGTGCTGGAAGATATAGTGGCTTATCACTATTGGAAAAAGCAGGCAAGCTTGTCGACTGTCGGTTTAGAACCTTTGTTTGAGGTGTATCAAAGCCCGGTGTATTTTGGTTTTAACCGCCACACACTTAGCCCGGAGCGCTTGGAGCAACTGGCCAAAGCCTGGCAGCACTTATACGACAATGGCGAACTCGGTCGCATAGTGCAGCGTTATCAACTGGCCGAGTACCAGTTTAGTTTACCAGCGCCAGCTTCCCGCTTGCCGCAGTAACACCCCTTCTTTTAACCACCGCTTTTGTAATCACAGAATAGGCTGTAAAAATCAAAAAAATCCCCGAACATGGCGGGGGATTTTATGGAGCTATTTAATCAAGCAGCCAAAACTTAAGGCAGTACCTTTTTAAATGGCTTCACTACTGAATTAGCGTACACACCCGCTGCTATATATGGATCTGCCGCTGCCCAGGCTTTGGCCTGTTCTAAAGATTCAAACTGCGCCACCACTAAAGAGCCGGTAAAACCTGCTTCAGCCGGATCTTCCAGATCAACAGCCGGCAGTGGGCCTGCAATTAATAAACGGTCCTGCGCTTTTAATTCCTGCAAACGGGCTAAATGCTGTTCACGCACTTGCTTACGCAATGGCAGGCTATTTGGCACATCTTCCGAACAAATCATGTAATACATTGGGGGTCTCCGCTTTATTCTGTAAGGCAGCTATTTTGTAATACGTTTGGGCGCAGCACCTTAGCAGAAGCTCAATATCAAACCAAGCCCAAAGCGACGTTCAGCAGATAAGTCTGCCTCAGCTCAACTGATGCTGATCAGAGTAGCAACTGCAAGGGCCCTGAATATAAAGTAAATAAAGCACTGTTAAGTTCCATTTGTTACTCAACGAACAAGGCAAGTAGAACCATAGTGCACTTAAGTTACTTACTTTTGTCCCTGAGTTCGTGGATCAACTCAATTAGGGCTCTGAGCCCAGCAGGAAGATGGCGATGGCCAGAGTAATACAAGCAGAGCCCTGGTGCCGGTGCACAATATTCTTCCAATACAGAGGTCAGTCTGCCAGACGCTAAATCCTCCTGCACATACCAATGCGCCACCTGTGCCAGTCCCATGCCATGGCGTGCAGCTTCCGTCATCAACAAAGCTGAGTCCAGCACCAGAGTTCCTGGTACATCAAGACGCAACTCGACGCCGCCCTGAATAAAACTCCAGGGAGATGGCCCTCCACCTGGCATACGTCCTCTAATGCAAGCATGCTTCAGTAAATCCGCTGGTTCGGATGGGGTACCGAACTGTTGCAGATAATCAGCCGATGCCACCACGACCATCCGGACTTCGCAGCTCAAAGGTACCCGGATCATATCCTGCGGCACCAAAGGTGCAGGCCTGATCCCAGCGTCAAAACCTTCCGCAATAATATCCAGCAGTCGCCCTTCAGTCACAATATCCAGTGTTACATCAGGATAGCGGCGATTGAATTCAAGCAGTACAGGCTTAACGATCATCAGTGCAGCGCCAAGTGAGCTATTAATACGCAAGCTGCCCGAAGGTTTGGTTTTTCTTAGGTTGGCAATACGGATGGCGTCCTGAATTTGCATCACGGCCGGAGCTATCTGATCGATAAACTCCTGCCCTGCTTCAGTCAACGACACACTACGGGTTGTCCTGTGAAATAAACGTGTTCCCAACGAAGCTTCCAGCCCTGCAACTAGAGTACTGACGGCGGAAGTCGACATATCCAGTTCAGTTGCCGCTGCTTTAAAACTTTTACGCCCGGCGACAGCAAGCACCACTTCAAAAGCCGCTAAGTCCCTTTTTGACATTATCCTGATTTCCTAAATAACTCATCCACATTTAGGTGGATTATCATAACAATTAGTTCCCTTAAACTAGAGATACTTTCAACACGCTGTTCGGGGAAGGTTATGCAACAGTTAGATCAGGCTTATATAAATGGCAACTTTGTTGCACTCAAAGGTAATGAAGTGATAGACATTGTCAGCCCTGTGACAGAGCGGATCATTGCAAAAGCGACTCTTGGTAACAGGGAGGATGCAAAAAGCGCCATTTTTGCCGCCCATAAAGCGCAACCTGCCATGGCAAAAACCACTAAAACTGAACGAATTGAAATGCTGATGCAACTGCGGGAAGCTGTGCTGGCAGAACATCTCCGGATCCGGGACGCGACAATAGAGGAATATGGTGGGCCAGTAGCCAGAGCTCAATGGGTCAGCCAGTATGCTTCCCAGTGTTTTGCCAATGCAGCGCAAATACTGAAGGACTATCCATTTAGCAGTAAGGCTGGCTCAGCAACAGTTGTAATGGAACCCGTAGGAGTCGCCGCATTAATTGCACCATGGAACAGTACAGCTGGTACTCTTTGCAGTAAGCTCGCTTATGCAATTGCCGCTGGTTGCACTTCAGTCATCAAGCCCAGCGAATTAAGCCCTCTGCAGACCCGTGTTGTCACTGAAGCTTTGCATCAGGCCGCTTTGCCGGACGGTATTTTTAATGTGCTTATTGGCAGGGGCACTGACGTTGGTGACGAAATTTGCACCAACCCAGCCATTGCCAAAATATCTTTCACAGGTTCAACACAAACAGGCAAGCTGGTCGCTCAGAGCGGGATCAATACCATGAAGCGCGTGAGCCTGGCATTGAGCGGAAAATCAGCAGCAATAGTGCTCGAAGATGCGGATTTGCCATCTGCAATCTCAATGGCACTGAACAGCGCATTTCTGAATAACGGTCAGGCTTGCGTGAGTGGCAGCCGCCTGTTGGTGCCGAGAAAAAAACTGGAACTGGTTATATCTATTGTAAAGACATTAGTCGGTGCTATGCAGGTTGGAGCTCCTCACCTTGCTACAACCATAGTCGGCCCCCTTGCTAGTCTTGCACAATACAACAGAGTTCAGCACTTTATCAGCAGGGGTATGGAACAGGGAGCAACTCTGATCACAGGCGGGCTTGGTAAACCAAAGGGACTACAGACTGGCTATTTTGTAAAACCTACTGTTTTTTCTGATGTGCAGAACCATATGGATATAGCTCGCGAAGAAATTTTTGGGCCCGTACTGTCAATTCTGACCTACGACACTGAAGAGGATGCTATTGCATTGGCTAATGATTCAGACTTTGGCCTGCAGGCTTATCTGTTTTCCTCTCAGCCAGAAAAAGCAGCCCGACTAGCCGAAAGACTGGTTGCCGGAACAGTTTTAATCAATCGTATAACCCCAGATCTACTGGCACCCTTTGGCGGCGTAAAACAGTCCGGTATCGGCAGAGAATTCGGAGTTCTGGGTCTTGAATCTTACCTGGAACCCAAAACTATTGTTTTGGAATGAATCAATATAAAACAGTTAAACAGGCTAGATTGATTAGCCTGCTTAACCTGTATTGTCAGACATGCTTGCTGTATGCCTTCAGGAGAAAAAAGATGCTCTGCTACACTGCATGCTGAAACTGAGTTTTACGCTCGTTGTAGAAATCGACCATTTGCTGCATCACTGTTTCTTCGTAAGGCTGCAGGCTGCTTAAAATCATACGTTTTTCGCCGCGGCCTATCACTTCGCCATTTTCTACCAGCTCAAAACCTAAGCGGGCTAAACCCCGTTTGCCTTCGACTGTTAAGCCATTGTGGGCTAAACGTAATTCAGGTGAAGTAGCTGAAAAACGGTCGAATTCCAGTGTCATGCTCTCGTAAATCACCAGCGGACGCTGAGGGTTAATCATCACCTGATGCTGCTTCATTAAAGGCTGCAGAATATGTGGGAAGTTTTGACCAGAGAAACGCACATAGTCTTTCACTAAGGATTCGATATAGGCCAAATCGTGAAATTTTTCGCCTTGCTGGCGCAAAATTAAATAATTTTTTTGCTGCTGATCACACAAGCGCCATTCATCGCCTTGTTGCTCTGAGTGCAGCAGCACGTCTGAGCTGACCATACCGGCGAAGGTGCAATGTAACTTTTGCGCTAAACCGTGTTTGCTGACCATATGGGCAAACAACAAATCACCTGGCACACAGAATCTTTTACTGTCGGCGTCGTGGATAGGGTTAAAATCTGTGGCCACTTCCTTGGCAAAACGGCAGGCCTGCTGACGGCTAAAACTGACTTCGTGGTTATGCTCACTAATAAACTGCTGTAAAAACATGGATCCCCGTCCTGACGACTATCGAAGTGGTGCAGTGTACCTCAGCAGGCGTGTTGAATTGGTCTAGCCAGTCGTTTAGCGGTTTAATCCATGACTAATTCACTAATCCACTCTGACCAGGCCCACGTCGGCGTGAGATAAACAAAAAGTTGCCCTGCGGTTTTTTCGCCTGTGTTTTGGCATCACTGGCCAAAGCCGCCACATCATGATGGCAACTACATAACCTTGGGTCGGGTGACACTACCCCAACCGCCAGACTGAGTAAAGGATAAAACACCTGCTCACCACTGCGATTCTGGCTACGAATGCCACCAGCCTGCACATGGGCGCTTTCGTAATAAAACAACACCCGCTCGGCAAACTCATTCAGCACCTGCTGACATAACTCCTGCCAGTTTTCGCTGGTGAAGATCACGACAAAATCATCGCCACCGACATGACCAACAAAATGACCACCAGCGCCCGCTATGCTGGTTAATAGCTCTGCCACCAACTGAATGACTAAATCACCTTTGCTGTAGCCATAAGTGTCGTTGTAGGGTTTAAAGTCGTTTAAATCAAAATAGGCGATATGGAAGCTTTTACGTCGTTGTAATAATCCGTCAATTTCACGGTATATGGGCACGTTGCCGGGCAATAAAGTCAACGGGTTGGCGTACCGCGCATTTTGTAACTTGCTTTCGGTGATACGTTTCAATAAAGCCCGCACTGATCCTAACCCCAGATACTTTTGCTCGCGGGTGACAATAAAATACCAGCTGCCTTCATCGTCCTGATCCGTCACCTGCTGACTCAATTGATCCAGACTGCAATGCTCGTCCACTATCACAGCATCCTGATCCATCAGCGCTTTGACTGTTTTCTTTTCATACAAAGCACGGCCATAAGGGCTTGAGAACAACTCAAACAACACCGACTTTTGCACTATGCCAACAGGCTGATCATCTTCCACTATCGCCAAACTAGACCACTGCGGATTTTTACTAAATAAATCAAACAACTGCGCAACAGTAGTGACACTGGCCACAGCGGGCACTGACAATAATAATGCCCCAACCTGCTCGGTCGAATTCGGTGGCGTACTGCCTTGATTTGGGTTCAGTTGATAACTGCCTGTGACTACAGAGCTCATCACCGCATTAGGACGACCTAATAAATAACCCTGGCCATAATCTGCGCCTAATTCCTGACAGAGCAGCAATTCTTCACGGGTTTCAATCCCTTCAGCCACTACAGCCGAACCTGTGCTTTTCGCCAGTGCGATAATACTGCGGACAAATTCTTTTTTGGTTGGGTCGGCATGCACCTGACTGATAAAATATCGGTCAATTTTAATCAGATCGGGTTTAAGTTCAGACCAGAGCTTTAAACCGGAAAAACCACTGCCTAAATCGTCGATGGCAATACGAAAACCCAATTCACGGTAATGATGCACTGCGTTAATCAACACAGAAGAGTCATCCACCTGATATTGCTCTGATAGCTCAATCACCACCCGGCTTGGATTTAGCTGGTATTTATCTAATAAGGCCAGAGTTAAACCGGACGGGTGATCGTTCGACAGCAATAACAGCGGGTTGACGTTTAAATACAAATCGCCCTGCACAGCTGCGGCGGCAAAAGCAGCGATACTCAGCTCGCGGCAAAGCATTTCCAGCTCGGGCAATAATTGGCATTGATGTGCCACTTTAAATAACACCAGCGGCGAGTGCAGCGGACTGTCGGAAGGGCCACGGATCAGCGCTTCATACCCCTGAATATGGCCGGAATGAAAATCCAGTACAGGCTGAAACAACGGCTGCAACTTACGCTGCTGTAAAATACTGACCAGTTCTTGCCTGTAACTTTCATCTGTCCACATAGTACTGCGCTCACCCAACTTCAATATGTGAAGTGTAAGAAGGCTGTGTGACAACCATATGACTATGGCTTTTTCTGCAATAGGATGGGCTTTTGATCTGTTCCTAGCACTATTCTGGCTCGATTTTCGCAGGGAAAAGGGGTGATGCTGCCTTATATAGTCAGAAATCTGACAGATGGCAGCACAAAGCTGACTCAATAGCTTGACCCTGCCCTGTGCCTTGGGTCTAATAGCGCGCTTTTTCAGGACTGGATTTTGTACTTATGACCACATCACAACTTTTAAGCCCGGAGTTTACGGGTATTGATGATTTAACTTTGGCTGAAGTCGATGCCAAATTAAAAGAACATCAGCAGTTATTACAGGTTTTGTTGCAGTCGCCAGGCAGCATGCTGTCCTATTTGCCGCAGAACGATGCAGCCTCGACAGAGCACACAGAAACAGTGCAGCAAGAGCCTAAAGCGGAACAGCTTTTTCAGCAGGCTTTGGTATGTTCAGCGCAACAAGATTTATTTGAGGCCGCAACTTTTTATTGTCGTGCTGCCTACGCAGGTCATTTGCAGGCACAGGTTCAGTTGGGTCACTGCTATTTAAAAGGTGCTGGTGTGCCTAAGTCGGCTGTGTTTGCTTACAGCTGGTTTATTCTGGCGGCTTTGCAGCAGGACAGTACAGCCCAACAGGCATGTACAGTACTGTGTAAACATTTAACTGTGCTGGACCAACAACAAGCTCAACAATTGGCTGCTGAACGCTTTGAAAAAATAACCTTACAAAACAATAAGTAACAAATCAGCTTTAAAGGCAGAGTAAAAAACACACAAAAACTTTGAAAAAAGAGCTTGCTTTTTAAACAGTAGAAAACTACTGTATATCCATACACTGTACATACAAACAGTATTGGAGCATCACAATGTTGAATTTAAACAAAGCAGTTCACGCTTACTCTTCGCTTGGCCAAAACCAGTTACAGCATAAAACCGGTCAAACCGCGTTTTATCAAAAGTTGCAGGTGACTGCGGGTCAGCTGGCTTTACCTGAATTGCTGTTTATTATTCAGCAGCACCAACAACAATCAGGTTGGGTACTGTTACTGGCGCCAAACCAACTGCCAGATAAATCAACCTTCGGTGGTTTTGATTTAGACATGTCCAAAGTGCTGGTGATCCAGCAAAAACAGATCAGCAACATTCATACAGTATTGTGTGACGCATTAAGCAGCAGTACCTGTAGTGCTGTGGTCGTCTGGCAAGATCAATTCAGCGAAAGCTCACTGCAGCATTATCAACAACTGGCTGAGCAGCATCAAACCTGTTTTTATCAGTTAAGCAGCGATGTAGCTCAAGCCCAGAGCATCAACCCACGTATTGCCGTAAGTCACTAATTCAGGCCACAAGCCCGGCTAACAATACAACCGGCTTGGCCCTGGGTGCCATTTTGCTTACACTAGAGCCTGATTAGGGTTTATGTCGATGCTGTTATGGAAGCTTTTTAGTGAAGTTTTCATTGAAGCATTAAAAGCAAAGTGAGTACTCAATTGGTGGCTGTGTTGTCTTTTCCATGTTACTGCGGTTCAGGTAAAACCTTTACCGCCTGTTGTGAACCACTGATCTGTGGTCAGGCTTTTGCAGAAACCCCACAACAACTGATGCGCTCGCGCTACAGCGCCTATTGCCATCATGATAAAAACCCGCAGTGTTCCCAGTACATTCTGCAGACCTACCATTCCAAAGCCCGAGCCGAGCACAACCTGGCTGATATTGCCGATTTTGCCAAAGCTGTGCGTTTTATTGGTTTAAAGATTATTGACGATGCAAAGTTAACCGCTTATCAGGTGCATTTTATCGCCTCCTACCTGGTAGGTGATAAGCTGGAAGTGTTGGATGAAGTATCGGATTTTGAGCTGGAGCAAGGCCACTGGATGTATTGCAGCGGCGTATTAACAGAACATGCTGTGACTCGCATATCCCGCAACGATGCCTGCCCTTGTGGCAGTGGTCTTAAATTCAAAAAATGTCAGCATCAGGTTTAATTGGGTTAGCACAACTTATACTAAACCTGAGCACTGCATGCAAAAGCCTAAACCTCAGGCATGCAGCTGATTTAAAATCTCATACAAAGCCGTAGGATCAGCCACCATCATCTCTGGTTTTTGCTGCACCAGATGACGCCTTGCATGCAAACTTAAACCAGACTTCACCTCATCCGGCAGCTTCTGCTTATTATCTTCCATCACCAAAGGTGCACCTTGCAAACACTGCATTAAATGCAAAGCAACGGCACCACCTTGTTGAAAAGCCGTGGCCTGCTGTTTTAAATGCACTTCATCTTCAGGTAAAAATGAAAAAGGCCGCGCTTGCTGTATGCCAAGTTGCTGATACAAATCAGGCTGAAATCTGGCGCTTTGTGTATCTGGTGTATAAAACTGAGCAAACTCTTCTACTGCAGGCGACAAAAATGCCAGCCACAGCGAGAAATCGCTCAGCCGGTGTTGTTGTATCGCCTCATTTAACCGAATACCGGTTTGCCACTCATTAATCAGCATAAAATCTGCACAAAAACATCATATTGTTTGCTTTATCGGCAGTCAGACAAAAAAGTTGAGTAATTTCCTTTACATCAAAATGTTTTTTGATAAGATGCGCACCACACTTGTGGAGGGGTTCCCGAGTGGCCAAAGGGATCAGACTGTAAATCTGCCGGCACTGCCTTCGAAGGTTCGAATCCTTCCCCCTCCACCATTCTCTTCCTGCGTTACAGTTCCAGAATAAGTCGCTAAATTTTCCTTGCTAAAATCCAACATATTATCAACACTTGCGATAATTAAATCGATAGGTTTGCTGAATGTCGTACAAAACTCTCGAAAATCTTCGAGTCCTGATTGTTGATGACCAACGTCCCTTCCAGTTATTGCTCAAAGGCATACTGTATTCGATGGGAGCAACTAATATTGCCTTTGTTTTGACCGGTGAACAGGCATTGTGGAAGTGCATGCACGGCTCGTACGATGTGTTGTTTGTAGATTACAACTTAGGCTCAGGTAAAAACGGCCGTCAGTTATTAGAAGATTTACGCGAGAAAAAACTGCTGCACCCTGGTGCTGTGTATATGATAGTGACAGGTGAAAATCAGGTACCTATGGTGGTCGGTGCTATTGAAGTTGAGCCTGACGATTACATCATCAAACCTTTTTCGCAAAGCGTGTTACGCACCCGTCTGGTTAAAATTCAAAACCGAAAGAAACAGCTGGCACCTATTTATCAGGCCATGTTTGACGATCAGCCTGAACTGGTGATCGAAGCCTGTAAGCAAGAACGTGAACAAGCCGGTCGTTATCATTCGTTGTGTGGTCGTATCCAGGCTGAAACCCATTTAAAACTAAAACAGTACGATGAAGCTGAAGCACTACTCTCAGAAACTTTGTCATTCAGCCGTACCAATTGGGCTTTATTGTTACAAGCCCGTTTGTGCTTTGAGCAAGATCGTTTTGAAGAGAGTCTGGAACTCTGCAATGAAGCTATTGATACCAACAGGTATTTTGCTGAAGCCTATGATCTCAAAGCCCGTAATTTAATTGCTCAGGGGTTGATGGCCGAAGCGATGGAAGTCATTTCGCAGGCTATCGTTATTTCTCCGTTTTCCGTCAGCAGACAAAACCTGCTGATGGACATCGCCAGAGACATGGACGATTTAGCCAGTCTGGTGCAGGCCAGTAAACAAATTTACGAAATTACCCGACGCTCAGCCCGCCAGGAAGTGGTGCATCTGCTGAACTATATCCGCACCGTTATAGATGCAGCATCGCGCTCTGAAGAGCTGAATCAGCGCAATAAGTACCAGCAAGAAGCCTTAATGGCTATTCACAGAGCCAAACGTGAAGATACCGTCATTCGTGATTTTGACTTCGATTTGTTTGAAACCTTGTGTCAGGCCCGTTTGGAGTCTTTGAGTGGCCAGCAGTATCTGGCGAAAAAGACCTATGCCACTGTGTCTGATCGTGTTTCCACACAAATGAATCCGGAAATAGATCCAGAGAACCCCGACGAAATTCCGCCTATTCCTCACTGTGCGGCAGACGCTGTATTGTTGCTCAACCAAATAGGTGAATTCGAGCAGGCATTAGCACTCACTCAGAAACTGCAAAACTTGTCTGGCGCTATTGATCCGATACTGGAAAAACTATTCAGCGAACAGCAAAGCCGTTCTCTGAGCCGTCAGGCCAGCTTTAATGAATTAAACAAACAAGGTATTCAGTTCTACAAAGAAAGCAATTACGAACAGGCTTTAATCCGTTTTGAGCAAGCTCTGGAAGTTGCGCCAATGAATACAGGTAGCGCGCTGAACTATATCCAAACCGCAATACAGATGATGGCCGATCCGAAACGGAAAAAACCTTTGGAGTTGGCAGAGAAATGTCGCAAGACCTTCAGGATAGTCGACAATATGCCACTGCCTGAACATCACAGAGTGCGGCATCAGGAGTTATTGCAGCAGTTTAATAAACTCAAAGAAGAAAAACGTTACAGCCGCTAAAAAGCACTTTGGCGGCTGTAAATGGACGGGCCTTTAATAATCCAGCTGTTGGCTTAAATCCTTCAGCAAAGCACTGGCCCCCAGACGCATATACTGTGCTGTGGCCACTTCACCTGTCAGCTCTTCAAACAGACTGACCAGCTTTAAAGCAAACTCGACAGAACGCACCCCCCCTGAAGCTTTAAAGCCCACAGGACGCTCAGATGCGGCAATTACAGCCAACATAATACGGGCAGCTTCTTCAGTCACCCCCACTTTGACTTTCCCTGTAGATGATTTCACAAAATCAGCGCCCGATTCCACCACCAGTTCTGTGGCTTTGCTGATCTGCTGACAAGTGACCAGTTCACCGGACTCGATAATAATTTTTAAACAAACGCCCGCTGTGGCTTGACGTACTGCGGCTAAAAACGCACGCACTTGCTCTGTATGGCCCAACAATAAGGTCTGATAAGGCAACACACAGTCAATTTCATCGGCACCAGCAGCCAGCGCAGCTTTAATTTGCCCCAGTACCTCTGCAAGAGGTAAAGCACCAGATGGAAAATTCACAACGGTAGCAAGCTTTACAGCCGCCTGATGCTGCTTAAGAAAAGTTTTCACCTGAGTCAGATACTGCGGATAGACACAAACAGCAGCAGGCAACACAGCAGCGCTGGCCAAATCCTGTTCCAGCCATTGCTGCATGCCGGCAGCGTCATCCTGATCATTTAAACGGGTTAAATCCACCAGCTTCATCAGCTGCTGTATACGCAGAGGGTTTGTCATAGTGTTGTCCTGAAATGAGAATATCAGCTCTGGTTGGCCAATTTACTGTTGATCCGGTTCACTTTAAAAGTGAAGTTGTAGCGAATTAAAACAGAAAACACCTTCAGCAGGGAAGCTTAAGCTGGTGTTTGTATAGGACAAATTGCAAAGCAAAGTGCACAGATCAAAAAAAACAGCAATAAAATGGAATTTTTTCAGCAGGCGGCAGTCTGATTTCGTGAATCATCCTTTCTATTCTCCCAAGAAGTAAACTTTGCCGGCCTTATAGCCGGCTTTCTTTTTTACCCTTGGGATAAGAGATCTGAAATCTACAGCTGCATCCAATGCTGGTTTTGTTTCAGCCAGAGTCTGGCTTTGGCCGCATCGCTGTTAAATTTCCCCACTAAAGTCCAGAAGCTTTTGCTGTGATTCATATGCACCAGATGCGCCAGTTCATGCACCACCACATACTGAGCCACCCAGGCAGGAGCCATCAGTAAACGCCAGTTAAAACTCAACACACCGGACGAATCGCAACTGCCCCACTTGGCTTTAAAATTACAAACCCGCACCTCACGGCTTTGCAGCGCCATTCGCTGCTGCTCACATTGCACCTGCTGCTCAAACCACTGCTGTGCCTGTTGCAGATAAAATTCTGTCACCAGCTTTTCTATCCATTTCGACTGGCTTTGTGCTTTGTTACGGCTCGATAACTGCAGCCATAAACAATCGCCGTCCAGACTAAATTGATTGACTGAATCCTGCACAACCTTGAGCTGTAATTTGTCGTCAAACAATGGAATTTGCCGTTGTTCCAGCCAACCAGCTTGAGTATCTTGGTGCTGCTGATTTAAATGTTTGTCTATCCAGTCTTTTTTCTGCTGAATAAGCTGCTGAATAAATTGCAGATCGCAGCCTGTGGGCGCAGAAACCCATAACTGTCCAGACTGAACTTTCAGTTGAATGCTGCGCCTTCTGGCGGAAAACTTTAACTGATAGGCGGGTAACTCAGAACTCACAACATCAAACTCATCAATACAAAGTCATAGCTTAAAGTTTGTCGGCTGGCGGAGCAAGCAGCTGTTCACGCCAAGGCCGACAAAATGCTAGTATGCAGCTCAGACGCTTTTACTCTTATTTGGACCAGAGAATCACCATGAAAATTATCTCTTTTAATATAAATGGCTTACGCGCCAGACCTCATCAAATCGAAGCCTTATTGGCAAAACATTCTCCTGATTTTGTCGGTTTACAGGAAATTAAAGTTCATGATGATGAATTCCCGCTCGAAGAGATGCAAAAGTTTGGCTATCACTTGTATTATTTTGGTCAAAAAGGCCATTACGGTGTGGCCATTCTGAGCAAAAAGCCTGCGTTGTCGATGTTATACGGCTTCCCAACCGATGTGCCTGACGCTCAGCGCCGTATGCTGATAGGCACTTTTGCGCTGGAAAACGGCAAAACTCTGACTTTATTAAACGGCTATTTCCCACAAGGTGAAAATCGTAGCCACGAAACCAAGTTCCCGGCCAAACAAAAGTTTTACGCGGACTTGCAACAGTATTTAATCAACCACCACAGCCCTGATGATTATGTCGCTGTGATTGGTGACATCAATATTTCCCCTGAAGATCTGGATATAGGTATTGGTGAAGCCAACGCCAAACGTTGGTTAAAAGAAGGGAAGTGTTCATTTTTACCTGAAGAACGTGAAATGTTAGCCACCTTAAAAGGCTGGGGCTTAATCGACACCTTCCGTGCTTTACACCCAGAAGCCACAGAAAAATACAGCTGGTTTGATTACCGCTCTAAAGGTTTTGATGACAACAGAGGCCTGCGTATCGATGTTGTGATGGCGACACCACCTCTAGCTGCCTTATGTACAGAAAGTGACGTAGATTACGAATTACGTGCTTCAGAGCGCCCTTCTGATCACGCTCCTGTTTGGTCGACCTTTGATCTGAGTTAACACATGCTGGCCGGTTTTTGTCTGCTGCTGATCGCAGCTTTGTTGTTTAATCGTGATTTCTGGCGCGAATTACACCACAAAGCTGTGCCCTGGTCTGTAGCTGGGGCCAGTATCTGTGTGCTGGCATTGTTGTGGCAAACCGACGCAACAGTGCTGGACGCCTTGTCGATTCATTTTCTGGCACTGACCAGTTTAGTACTGCTGTTTGGTTTAAGGCTAAGTTGTCTGCTCTTTGTAATGGTGATGGCGTTGCAATGGCTGATGACAACACAACCTTTGGATCAACTGCTGTGGACTTTAGTCTGTGGCTGGCTGGTGCTTGTGCTGAACTATGCGGTCTACCTTTTGTGTTTTCATTATCTGCAGCGACATTTGTTTGTTTATTTATTTGTCGGCGCTTTTTTAAACAGCGCACTGGGCTTGGTGGTCTTTATGCTGTTGCAAGCCTGGAGCCAGGCAGATCACTACAGCTCACATCAATTGTATGAAGGCTACCTGATTTTTATTCCTCTGGCGGCTTTACCTGAAGCACTACTCAACGGCATGGCCATGACGTTATTGGTTATTTACAAACCAGAATGGGTCTACACCTTTTATCAGCGGATTTATTTGTCCAAAAAATAAACCCATTGGTTTTACACACTTGATCAGCGAAATTACTTGTCAGAAAAATAATATACCCTTCCTATTTAAAGTAGATGACTGGCTTACAGCCAGTCGCGAAGGAAGGTCTTGTCCAACTGCCCAAAAGCTTGTTTTAGCAGCAAGGCTAAATCTGCATAACGCAGTTTGTGTTGCGGGTTTTGGGTTTGTAGCCCGTGCTCCTGCATTTTTTGTTTAATTTCGCCATACCAGCTACTCAGGCCAGGTGGTAATTCAGTCTGAGCACGTTTACCCAGCCAGTACCAGCCCTGAAACGGCATAGACAAAATAAACAGCATCATGGTCAGGATCAAAGGTAATTGGCTTGAGCCAAGCTGATTAAACTGCACCAAAGCGCCTACTACAGCCACTACAGGTAAAGTTTTCTGTGAAAAAACAGTCATACGGATAATTTTATTTTCCGGAAAGACCGAATTTAATTCAAGTACCACAGGCCAGTCGCGACTGTACTGTAGCCCCGCTTTGAGTGTCGAAAACATAGCTGACATCGCAGGTACTCCTCTTGATGATCGGTGTATTTACCACAAAGTCGTTGGTTCGGAGTCTACCCCCTGCTTCAACTATCGTCCAGCTTTGGCAGAAACTAAAGCGAAAACAGCGCTGCTCAGAAAATATTCTTTAGCAGCTGTAAAAAACACCAAAATGGGTAACATATTTAAAACATAGCTGACTCAAATGTTTTACGCAGAAAGTTTCAGATTGAAGATGAAAACTGTTCATTTCCCGCCTTTGCATAACTATTTGCTAAAGGGCTAACTAAACAAATTTTGTGCCATTAGTATTTATTCAATAAATTCAATGCATTAAGCCAGTTAAACATAACAACACACAAAGTTATCCACAGAATCTGTGGACAACCCAAACAAAGAAAACACAAGGCTTTCATCGTTTTGCTGCTAAAACTGACCTCGACTTATCAGCTTTTCATGACATTTTTATGTTTAAAGCTGGAAAATATGCTGTTTCATTAGACGCCCCTGCTCCGTGTAAGTTCTGTGGCTTGGGTAAATGCCTGTAAAAATAAAGCTACAACTCACCACAGGAAATCTTCGCCAAATTCTGTTTTTTTCGTTACTATCCGGCTACGCCCCTTTAAATGTTTTTGCTCATGTTCAGCCCCTTTAGTATGTTGCACTGGCACACCAGTCTGGATCCGCAATTAAAGTTACGGATCAGAAGTCCGGTTGATGCTTTTAGTCATAACCGTATGGCAAGCAGTAATGTACTTATGTCCTCTGGTTTACAGGGCGACGGGCTGTGGCTTGAATTACGGGGCACAACCTTATACAGCCCCTTTAGCGGTGTGTTTAGCCGGAAAAATCAAACGGGCCAGTCCATTCAGTTCAGTCATTCCAGTGGTTTGAAACTGGTACTGGATTTTCCGCTGTATTGTCAGGATAAACATGGTGTGGGTTTCCACTGGCTGGTCAGTGAACAGACCAATGTACAGGCAGGGCAAGAGTTGTTGCATTACGATAAAGCGCTACTAAGTCAGCCTGGCCAAAGCTTTGGATTATTTTTACGTATTGCCCCTCACCCCAAAATTCATAGTATTCATTGCCGTGCAGGTTATCATCAGGCGCTACAGGATGACTTGTTGGCTATTCAATTGGTTAGCGCTTAGGATTTATGGCTTTATGACCCGCATTTATGGCATTAAAAATTGTGACACGATAAAAAAAGCCCGCAAATGGCTGGAACAACAGCAACTGCCCCATCAGTATATTGATTATCGTCAGGACGGTATCAGCGCTGAACTCTTAGCAGAATTTATGCAGCAGCTGAGCTGGCAAGAATTGCTCAACACCAAAGGTACAACCTACAGAGCTTTGCCGGATGCAGACAAACAAGACATGACCGCAGAAAAAGCCGCACAACTGATGCTGGCTCAACCTGCGATGATCAAAAGACCTGTACTTGAGCACAATGGCAAATACCACCTTGGTTTTTCAGAACAACAGTATCAGACTTTATTTGGACTATCCGCATGAGCACAGCCGTACTTGACCTGACCAAAGATTTAATCAGCCGCCAGTCGGTGACGCCTGAAGATGCCGGTTGCCAGCAGCTGATGGCGAAACGCCTTGAAGCTTTGGGTTTTACTATTGAGTCGATGTTTTTTGAAGACACCTTAAATTTATGGGCACGCAGAGGCCAGGGCAAACCTTTATTTTGTTTTGCCGGTCATACCGATGTAGTGCCTACTGGTCCGCTGGAGCAGTGGACCAGCCCACCTTTTGAACCAGAAATTCGTGATGGCATGCTCTACGGCCGCGGCACAGCCGATATGAAAGGCAGTCTGGCTGCTATGGTGGTGGCAACAGAGCGTTTTCTGGCTACAAATCCTGAATTAACAGGCGATATCGCCTTTTTAATTACCAGCGATGAAGAAGGCCCTTTTATTAATGGCACCAAGCGAGTGATTGAAGTACTGGAAGGCCGTCAGGAAAAAATCAAATGGTGCCTGGTGGGTGAACCATCCAGCACTAAAACCCTTGGTGATGTGATTAAAAATGGCCGTCGTGGTTCTTTAACAGGTTATCTGACCGTTAAGGGCATTCAAGGGCATGTGGCCTATCCACATCTGGTGGATAACCCTATTCACAAAGCAGCTCCTGCGTTAGCCGAATTAGCCCAAACGGTCTGGGATCAGGGCAATGCGTTTTTCCCTGCCACCAGTTTTCAGATCTCGAATATTCATGCAGGTACCGGAGCCACCAACGTGGTACCTGGTGATGTGCAACTGACCTTTAACTTCCGATACAGCACTGAAGTCACAGCAGAACAATTACAGCAGCGGGTTCTTGCTATTTTAGAAAAACATAAACTGAACTACAGTATCGATTGGGTTTTCAATGGTCTGCCTTTCCTGACCGACAGTGGTGAACTGGTGGCAGCAGCTGTACATGCAGTGCAACAAGTAAAGGGAATTGAGCCATCACTGGAAACTTCAGGCGGTACATCAGATGGTCGTTTTATTGCGCCAACAGGTGCTCAGGTGCTGGAATTAGGACCTTGTAATGGCACTATTCATAAAATCAACGAATGTGTGGCAGTGGCTGATTTAGAGCCTTTAGCTGATATGTACCAGCATATTTTGCAACAACTGGTCGCCAAATGAACTTAGCTAAGCTTCTGACAGGTTTTGATGAAACTGCTCTGGTCGAACTGGAGCAGCGGCATCGATTATTGCCACAAGTCAAAGCGGCTTATCAGCAGATGCAACAGGCCGCTGCTGCCGATGGCATAGAGCTGGCCCTGGTCTCGTCGTATCGCTCTTTTGCTCAGCAGGCTCGGATTTGGACGGCTAAATACACAGGCCAACGTCCTGTGTATAACAAGGCGCAACAGCAAGTCGATATAAGTCTGTTAGTTGGCGTTGCCAAAATAGAAGCGATATTACTCTATTCTGCTTTGCCTGGCGCCAGCCGCCATCACTGGGGCACCGATCTGGATGTTTTTGACAAAGCCGCAGTAGCAGCAGATTATCAGGTGCAGTTACTGGATGCAGAGTATCAACAAGGTGGGCCTTTTTACGGTTTGGATCAATGGCTAAGCCAGCATGCTGCAAGCTTCGGCTTTTTCCGGCCATATTTATATGATCAAGGCGGCGTGGCTAAAGAAGCCTGGCATTTAAGTTACCGTCCTTTAGCTGAAGGTTACTTAAAATCCTTTGACGAGACCATGCTGTTTGACGCCATAACACAAAGTGAATTACCGGATAAACCCCTGCTGCTTGAGCATATACCTATGATTTATCAGCGTTATGTTTGCAACATATGTAAGGACTAAAAAATGACAGTTACACTCTGGTGGACCCTTCTTATCATTGCTGGCCTTGTCATCGCCAATCTGTGGTTGCTACGCCGTAATAAAAAACTTCAGCAGCAAAAACCGCAACGAGAAGTCAGACAGAAAAAAACTGCGGAAGGTGCAGTGACCGGAACTATAGTGGCTGGTAGCGGCACAGATGGTAGCCGGATCAAACAAGTGGATACAGACAACCACCACAGCGCATCAGACGGCGGCTCTGATGGCGGTGGCAGTAGCGGTGACTAAGGTTTAGCGATTCGCTATGTTGTGCAGCGTTTTAGCCTTTGTTATCAAAGCTGGAGAAGCCTTTTA
>JAHIWM010000026.1 GCA_018815765.1 Gammaproteobacteria bacterium
GTATCGCCCCACTGGGCTATCACTGCGCCTTTATAAATAATAATGCCATTGGCAGGGGCACGGGTTTTCATTGGGCCAATAATCTGATCATAAGGCTCTTTGGCACCAAAGGTGGTGGCCTGATTAATGGCTTGATCCGGGTCAGCCTTGTTTTCGGATTTTATGGCGTAATCCACAGCTTGTTGCAGCAAGACAGCATCCACTTTTAATTCAGCCGCTGGTTTTTGTTGCCATTGCCCTGCAGGTGGAAAGTAGTCTGCCGCGCTACCCGCACTGAATAACAAAGCAAAAGTGGTAAACGCAAAATAAAGTTTCATCAACAACCCCTTTTATAGTTCTGTCTGCAGACTGAGCTTCAGAGCAAAAAGCCGCAATAGCCTTGCGACTAAAAAGCCGGACTACAGGTTTAAAATCCGGCCTGCTGATTTTGCCCGTCTATACTAAACAAAAGCAGTAAGGAGGGTTTATGTCCGAATTTAAAGATAAATATCAGAATTGGCTCAATGAGTTAGCCACAATGCTTAAAGAAGGGCGGCAACAGCAACTGGATAATTTGGTGGGTTTTGCTGACACAGTCAAAGCTTATGTCAAAGCGGGTAAAGAGCTGACGGCTTATGAAACTCAACTCTTTATCGAAACCTTTAAGCGTCAAGCCACAGAGGCAGAACAAGCGCCATCCCTTTGGCCTGAAACTCTGTGGTATGAACTTTCGCTTATTACCGACAAAACTCAGATTGAATGGCAGGAACTGATGCAGGATTTGGAGCATCAGGGAACGTATCTGCAAGGTGAAGAAGTGGGCATGGGGCTGTATCAATGCCAGCAGTGTCAGCAACAACAGGCCTTTTATCACCCAGGGGAATTAGGTGCTTGTGTCTATTGTGGGGGCACGCAGTTCAGCCGTCATGGATTACCCGTATAAAACCTTCATTTTATTCAATGATTTGTTAAGATGACGGAAATTGTAGTTTTCATCTTTCAACACTGAGCAGGTTGCATGACGCACAACAGCCATAAATATGCTTTAACCGCCGAACATTTAGGCCCACAACTTGATAAAAACCTGATCCAGCAAGCGCTGGACGTGACAGGTTTATCCAGCACTTTTATTGGCCAGGACAGAGCAAAGGCGGCATTAAATTTTGCCATCGGCATGGATATGCCGGGTTATAACCTCTATGTGATGGGCGAGCCTGCTTTAGGCCGTTACACCTTAGTGCAGGACATTCTGCAGCAAGCCGCCAGCGAAAAAGCCACGCCGGATGACTGGTGTTATATCAATAACTTTGACGATGAGCGTATTCCGGGCACCTTACGTTTAGTGCCGGGTGAAGGCAAAGTATTGGTGAAAAAGGTCGAAGCCTTAATCGACGAGCTGCTCGATACCTTCCCTGCTGCTTTTGATAACCCGGGTTATCAGCGTAAGAAAAAAGCTATTCATCAGGAATTTGATGATAAATACGAAGCCGCTATAGAGTTAGTGGAACGCAAAGCCTTAGAGCAACAAGTGGTGCTGTACGAAGAAAACGGAGCAGTCAGCTTTTCGCCTGTGGTGGATGGCAAAGCACTGGATGACAATGAATTTGCCAATTTATCTGAAGAAAAACGCCAGTTTTTCTACGATTTAGTCTCAGAGCTTGAAACCATTCTGAACGAGCAATTGCTGGAATTACCACAGTGGAAACGTGAGCTGTCGGAAAACCTGCGGGCGCTGCGTCGTGAGACCATTGAACAAGCCATCAAGCCGTTGCTGAAGCAGTTAGAACACGACTATTCAGCTGAGCTGGGTGTGTTACGTTATCTGCGTGAAATGAAACCCGCTTTAGTCAAAGCCATGCTGGAACTGCTGCCTGAAGAAGCCGAAAGCGATAAGCTGGAAGAGCTGGATATCCGTAGCATTTTTGTTGGCGACTTTGTGCCTAATGTGCTGATGCATCACGAATTGATGGACGGCGCTCCTATCATTTTTGAGCCCAATCCAAGCTACGGCAATTTATTTGGCCGGGTTGAATACAGCTCAATGCAAGGCTCCTTGTATACCAATTATCGCATGATCCGCCCTGGTGCTTTGCATAAAGCCAATGGTGGTTATCTGGTGCTCGATGCCGATCGTTTATTGTCTCAACCAAGCCTGTGGGATGCGCTGAAACTAGCGCTGAAAACCGGCGAAATTCTGATTGATACGCTCAGCGATCATGCAGTCACTAACTCCACCATTATCACCCCTAAGGCTATACCGCTTAGCGTCAAAATAGTGCTTTTGGGTTCGCGGGATTTGTATTATCTGGTGCAGGACGTGGACGATGAGTTTAACGAACTGTTCCGTGTGTTAGCCGACTTTGAGCATTATTTGCCCTTTAACGAACAAACAGTGCGGTATATGTCGCTGCAAATTCAGGATCAAATTCAGCAAATGGATATGGAAACCTTGTCCGCCTGCGGTTTAAAGCAGTTGCTGAATTTCAGTTTCCGTCAGGCTGAACATCAGCGCAAACTCTCTGCCCGTTTTGCTGAAGTGCTGGAGCTGGTTCGCGAAGCCTGTTTTTACGCCGCCCAGCATGACTCGTCTGAACTGCGCGCTGAGCATGTGCAAATGGCGCTGGAAGGCAAACAATACCGCACAGGCCGTATCAGCGAATCCTTTTTGGAAGATATTCAGGAAGGCCAGATTTTAATAGACACAGACGATTGGGCAGTTGGCAAAATTAACGGTTTAACAGTGCTGGAAATTGGCGATACCGCTTTTGGTACGCCTGCCCGTATCAGTACCACAGTTTTTGCCGGTTCTACTGGTGTGGTCGATATAGAGCGCGAAGTGGAACTGGGTAAATCCATTCACTCCAAAGGTGTGATGCTGCTGACAGGTTACTTAGGCGCTAAATACGCTCAGCATTTCCCGCTGACCTTGTCAGCCAATATTGCGATGGAGCAATCCTACGGCTTAATAGATGGCGATAGTGCTTCCCTGGCTGAGGTCTGTGCGCTGATTTCAGGCATAGCCGATATTCCTATTACCCAAAGTCTGGCGGTTACTGGTTCTATTAACCAGCATGGTCAGGTGCAGGCTATAGGTGGTGTGAACGAAAAAATTGAAGGTTTCTTCCGCCTCTGTGAGTCTCGTGGTTTAACAGGTAAACAGGGTTGTATTATTCCTGCCAGCAACCAGTTGAACCTGGTGCTGAATGATGAAGTGATCAAAGCGGTAGAGCAGGGCCAGTTCCATATTTATGTGGTCAAAGGTGTGGATGAAGCGCTGGAACTGTTAATGGATATGCCAGCTGGTGAGCGTAACAGCAAAGGCCAGTATCCAAAACGCACCATCAACTATCTGGCGCTGCGCCGTTTGGAAGAGATAGCCGAGATAGTCAACGGCTCATCCGACAGTTAACTCAAAATGGGGTCAGATCACATTGTTAACTGTTAACAATGTGATCTGACCCCATTTTCAATTTAAAGAGTATTTACGTGAAAGCTTTTAACTGGATTTTATTCGACGCCGACGAAACCTTGTTTCATTTTGATGCCTACGCTGGCTTACAGCTGATGTTTAAAGGTTATGGCGTGGATTTTACGCCTGAGCAGTACGACGTCTATCAGGCCTTAAATCAGCCACTCTGGGTACAGTATCAAAGCGGTGAAATCGGTGCAAAACAGTTGCAGGAACAACGCTTCAGTTATTGGGGCGAGCAATTGAACGTTGCACCATCAGTGCTGAATGCAGGCTTTTTACAGGCTATGGCAGAAGTTTGTACACCTTTGCCCGGTGCTGTCAGTTTACTCAATGCGCTGCAAGGTAAAGCTAAATTAGGCATTATCACTAATGGCTTTACTGACCTGCAGCAAATCCGTTTAGAGCGCACAGGTTTGCATAATCACTTTGATATTTTGGTGATTTCTGAGCAGGTTGGTGCAGCTAAACCTAATCCGCAGATATTTACTCATGCCAAAGAACTGATGGGAAACCCTGATCCGGCCAGCGTGCTGATGGTGGGTGATAATCCAATAGCTGATATTGGTGGCGGTAAACAAGCAGGCTTTTATACCTGCTGGCTCAATCGTTTTAATGCGACTTTGCCAACAGGTATCACAGCAGATCTGGAAGTGCAGTCTTTAGCAGAGTTGGAAGCTGCATTAAGTGCTTTTTTACCTGATTAATACAATAAGGTTCATTTGCCTCCGAAGTATAAAAAAACCAGCTTCATTGAAGCTGGTTTTCAGATCGTATTTAAAACTAAAAACAAAGCTTAGTGATCGACCTTTTTCTTGCGTTTTTCAGTGTTTTCTTTGCAGTCACCAATTAAGTTTAACTTACGCAGCACCTTCATTTGCGGGTCAATCTGCAGATGGTCGGGATCAGCAATACTAAGCTGTGCTGAGCCCGAACTCATATCCACTAATTGCACCACTCCGTTAATACTGACAGGAATAGGCATAGGGAAGGTTTTATCAGCCGGTGTTTTCCAACTAAGCTTTAACAGGCCATTGCTGCGCTCTTGTTGTAGCTCTGGTAATGCAGCTTCACGCAGATAGACATCAAACAGCCAATTGTAGTCCTTACCACTTAAGCGATTGACGATCTGAATAAATTCATTGGTATTACGATAGCGTGGTTTGATTGGATAAGTTAAGGACTGAGTCTGGTTTGTGCCATACAGCAGTTCACGGGTCGCCTGCCAGAATATTTCTTCTCCTACCAGCCAGCGTAGTGTGTGTAATGTCCAGCCGCCTTTGCCATAGATGTCAGAATTAAAGGCTTCGTTAGAGGTGACATTGCCTTCACGTACTATAGGCTCGCAATTGATCAAACCCAGATAAGAGTTGTACATACTGTGGTTGTAAGCGGCTTCACCAAACTTGTCCAGTGAATAGGCTGGTTGCATATACAAACCAAAACCTTCATGCAACCAGGCGTCGTTTAGTTTTTCGTGTGTGATCAGATTACCAAACCACTCATGCGCCAGCTCATGCTGTAGCAACCAGTCGAAACCATGATCATCACGTTTATAGCCTTTGCCATAGGCATTAACGGTTTGATGTTCCATGCCTAAATGCGGCGTTTCGACAAATCCAAGCTTTTGATCGCCCCAGGGATAAGGCCCAAGTTTACGTTCGTAAAACTCCATTTGGCTGCGCAAATCGTCAGCGATCATGGCTTTGGCTTTCTCAGCATTTTCTGGCAAAGCCCAGAATTCAATAGGAATGCTACTACCGTTAATGCCCTGATAGACTTCGCTGATCTGCTGATAAGGACCAATATTTAATGCGATATTGTAATCGCTGGCTGGCACCTGCAATTGCCACTGAAAGGTCTGACGACCATCGCTCAGTGTTTTGACGTCTTTTAATACGCCGTTGGTCACAGCTGTTAATCCGGCAGGCACAGTCAGGTTAATATCCATACTGTCGGCTTTATCTGCGAAATGATCTTTACAGGGCCACCATAAATCACAGCCTTCACCTTGCACTGCTGTCGCTATCCAGTCTTTGCCATCCGGAGTTTTACCCCAGACTGTCCCGCCAGCCCAAGGTGCATTTTCTGCGACATGAGGTTTACCCTGATACTCTACTTTCACTTCTACTTCTGCACCTGGGGTCAGTGGCGTTGCAGATTGAATGGTGATTACACCATGATTCCGCTCGAAGGGAGCCGGAGTGTTGTTCAGTGTAATTTGGCTGATTTCAAATCTGTCGTCGAGACGAAGCTCCAAAGCCGAAGTGGCTTGAAGGATTTTAAAACGGGTCACGCCAGATCCCTGGATCTCTTGTTGTTTGGGCAGGATCTCCAAATCCAGGCCGTAATACAGTACATCAGCAGACGAAGCAGTTTCGGACAAAGGCTGGCCAGTATCACCAATTTTTGGATCCAGCGGTGCCACTTTGCCACAGCCTGCCAGCATCAGAGCAACACAAAGAACGGACAAGCCAAAAGATGCGGCTTGAGGCTTGATATCTGAAGAGCCTGGATTAATCAACATAGAGTTTTCCTTTTACTTTTTATTATCAGTGCAGTTATGAGTGCAGTATTTATCTTGCCATAGTTTTCAAAGCCTGAGGTTTGGCTGAGCAGGCATTGGTCTTTTGGGATGGTGTTTTGAGCGTATTTGTTGATGCGAATTGCCAACGAACTAAGAACTTTAGTTAAACCAGGGGAAATGCAGAAAAAAGGGCTCAGCATCCGTGCCAGATACCCTGAAACTCCACAGATTTACAATCTTGTTATCAGCCTGCTTAGTCTCAGGCCGTGATATTCACCGCTGTGCCAGACTGAGTATTTGTTTTAGTATGGCCACCATAGGTATCCATCAACTGTTGCATAGTGCGACTCAGTAATTTACTGATACTTTCCGTATTGTCTGAGCCACTACTGACCTGACTGGCTAAAGAAGACGATTCAACGTGCTGACTTTCTCGGAAGCTTTTGGCTTCCTGCATTGTCACTTTGCCATCGCCGTCTGTATCGGCTGTATCAAAATTATCCAGCAAGGATTGCAATCCTTCGGTGGACTTTTCATCCAGCTCTTCCAGCTCTTCCAGCAAAGCCGTCAGCTCGTCTTTTGATTTGCCATTGTCCTCAAGTGGCGCAGGTCTGTGACCCATAGTGCCTTGAGCGCTGTACATTAAGTTGCTGAAGTTGTCGCTGAACTCAGAGCTGGTCAGTTGACCATCTCCATCGGAGTCCAGTGAGCTAAACAACTCCTCACTTTTTGTGCTGGCTTCGGCGTTTTGCAGACCGCTGAGCAAGCTCGAAAAGTCGCTTTGCTCTAAATAACCTTTATTTTGACTGTCTAATTTGCCGAATAAATTACCCGCAGTTTCAGTCAGTTGTTCCTTACTTAGTTGCGGTCTGGTGGCGTACCCCGTGTTGTATGCACTTTGGCCAGAGAATTGAATGCTCATTCATGCTCTCCATTGAACGCGATCGGAATTAATCGCCCCAATACAGCTGCAAAGGACCGACCAAAACAGGTTTAGATCTGTGCATTCTGAGTAAAGTTGAGTAAGGAAAGGTTGGTTGGTCTATGTAAATAAACGTAATTCTTTAGCAAAATGTATAAAACAACTGTTGATTGCGACAATTATTTGTCGGGCGTTGAGCGGGTGGCAAAGTTTTGCCTGTCAGTACTCCGTCAGGTCAGAGTCCTGTAAGTCAGGGTGCATTTTGCAGCTAAGCTCTGTAGTATCAGTTCTTTAGTATAAAATTTAATAGCAACAACAGACACTAATGTGGCTGTGAAAGAATGGAGTAACGGATGCGTCAAATCCCTGTACTACTGCTGCTTGGCCTGTGTTTGGGCGGTTGCCAGCAAGCTTACTACGCTACTATGGAAAAGTTTGGTGTTGAGAAACGCGAAATCCTGGTCGACCGGGTAAAAGATGCCCGTGATGCTCAGGTGGAAGGGCAGCAACAGTTTAAAGATGCGCTGGATGAATTGAGTCAGTTGCTGAAGTTTCATGGTGGCGACTTACAGACAAAATACGAAGAGCTGGATGCGGAATATCAGCAAAGCGTCAAAGCGGCAGAACTGGTCAGCAGCCGTATTAACAAAGTGGAATCAGTGGCTGATGCCTTGTTTAATGAATGGCGGGATGAGTTGGGGCAATATCAAAACGCCAGTTTAAGAGCTCAAAGCAAACAAAAGCTGGTCACTACTGAAAAGCAGTTTGATGCGCTGCTGAAAAAGATGCGCTCTGCTGAAAAGAAAATGCAGCCAGTGCTTAAAATCATGCACGACAACGTACTGTTTTTAAAACATAACTTAAACGCCAAAGCCATTGGCTCTATTCAAACTGATTTTGCTGGTTTACAGCAGGACGTCAGTAGCTTACTTAGCGAAATGAACAAAGCGATCGCAGATTCGAATAAGTTTATTGCGCAGATGCAGACAGATTAACAGCGGTAGTGAAAACAAAACGCCGATTAGTTGATCGGCGTTGGTTGTGTTTTGATCGGAGCTGGTGCTTGAGCAGGTTTTAATAATTCCAGTTGGGCTTTGGCTTGCTGCTCTTCATCTTTTTGTTTAATACGCACTAACGACGCATAAAACTGTGCTGCAGTGAAAGATTGAGTCGATTGGATCAGATCGCTGACATCTGCTGTGCTTTGCTGCAGCATCTGCTTAAAAATCTCCAGATGGCCATTTTTCTGCAATAAAGGCGCTAAATTAGTTTCTTCAGCACCATCTCTGATGGTGTAGTACTTCAGCAATAACTCGGCTCTGGCCGCTAAAGTCAAAACAGGAGCGTCTTCAGCACGAACCGGGCTGGCTGTTGTTTGTTTTTGTTCCGTTTGGACTGTCGTTTTTTCTGGCTTCACTTCAGTTTGAGTCAGGGAATTAAACAAAAAAGCGGAGACAATTAAACCACTAAACAAACCCCAGAAGTAGCTTAACAATGGTGTGGGCTTATACATAACAACCTGTCCGGATACGGCATAACAACAAAAGACTGGAGGGATTATAACTGCCTAAGCTATGGCCTATGCAAACTTTTATCTGTTTTTTCTGCTGCGAAATGGCTGTTTTACTGCAATCTGACTGACTTTACTGAGGTTTGTATTAAAACCTGAGCCTTTGCCCTGATCCTCCTGCCTGATATAGTGGCGCCATAAACTCAGGATGTGGTGACAAGATGAAACAATATGCACTGCTGCTGGCTGTAATGACGTTAAGTGCAGGAGGTTGTATGGGACAAAAATCAGTAGACCAGCAGGAATTACGCCGTCAGATTGGGCAAAAACTGATGATTGACCTGCGCCATTTTTGCGCTGAAGGTTCCTCAGCTGAATGCAAAACCGACTTAACTGAATTACCCAAAGAATTTGCCGACGCCATAACTCAGCTGCATTTAGGTGGCGTGATTTTATTTGCCAATAACTTAAAAGATAAAAAACAAATCCGTCGTTTAACTGCTGATTTACAGCAAGCCAGCAGCGATGGATTACCTTTGCTGATTGGTATCGATCAGGAAGGGGGCCGGGTGGCTCGCCTGCCAACCCAAGAGTTTCCGGCCTTTGCTGGTAATATGGCCATAGGTGCCACTTTGGCATCGTCAGGCAATAGTTTTGCTACTGATGTAGCCAAAGCTATAGCGCGGCAATTAAGCTCACTTGGGATTAACTTAAACTTCGCCCCTAGTCTGGATGTAAACAACAATCCGGCCAACCCTGTGATTAACGCCCGCTCTTTTGGTGATAATGCTGCGGCAGTCGCACAAGCTGGCGGCGCTATGCTAAGTGCCATGCAGGCTGCAGGCGTGTTAGGCACTATTAAACATTTCCCAGGCCATGGTGATACTCATGTTGATAGTCACACTGGTTTGCCTTTGGTGGAACATGATAAAGCCACTGTAGAGGCGGTTGACTTATACCCGTTCCGACAGCTTATCAAACAGCATCAACCCGCTATGGTGATGACGGCGCATATTCAGTATCCGGCGCTGGATAACAGCAGTTTGACCACCAAGTCCGGCGAAGCAGTGATCAAACCTGCCACGTTATCCCGCGCTATTCTGACCGACTTATTACGTGAAGATATAGGCTTTGACGGCATTATTATTACTGATGCGTTGAATATGGCCGGTATCAGTCAGTTTTTTACTCCGGCTGAAGCTGTGATCCAAACCTTTGCTGCTGGTGCTGATATAGCGCTGATGCCTTATGAAATGAAAACGCCTGCTGATATTAAGGCGCTGGCTGTGCTGATTGATCAGGTGGTGGCGGCAGTGCAACAAGGCAAACTCAACAGTGCTGAAGTCGCAGAATCGGCCAAACGTATCACCCACTTACGTCAGCAACTTTCGACCAAACAGCATGCGCTTGTATTACCGGACAGCGAACGTTTAGCCGATGATTTGAAACTGGAGCAACAACTTGCAGAAGCCAGTCTGACTTTGGTTGGCACAAATAAATTACAGTTACCGCTTAATTTAGCCGCTTTAAAGCTACACCTGATTGCCCCTGATCAAACCAAATGCCAAAGCTGGTTACAGGCGTTGAGTTTGTGGGGTGTGAAGCCATTGTCAGTCACATGCAGTGATTTAACCTCTTTAGAGCAACATCTGGCGTTGCAGCAGATTAAGCAGGCTGATCTGGTGCTGGGTTCACTGATTTCGCCAGCCCAAAGTGCCGCTGAATTGGGTGTATTGGCTGACTTACAGGCTTTGCCCGCCATGAAGCTGACTGTGTCTGAACAAAAACAGCTGTTAGTTCAGTTATTGCAACAGGCCAAAGCGCAAGGCAAAAAAACAGTGATGGTGTCATTGCGCACCCCTTATGAGCTGGCTGATTTTGCAAAGAGTGCAGACGTACGGCTGGCAACCTACAGCTATAACCAGAAACCTCAAACAGCGCTGCGACCATTTTCAGGCCCGGCTTATGATGCGGTGATCGCATTTTTACTTGGGAAAATTCAAGCCCCGGGTCAGCTGCCTGTGTCTTTAACTACAGAAGACGGCCCGGCTCAAAGGAGATAAAAAATGACAGCTGCTATTAAAGCACTGGATCAGTTAATCAGTACTATGCAGCCAGAGTTGCAACCGGACATTTATGTATATTGTATCTGGCCTTTAAATAAAAGCTGGCACGGGCCTTTGCCTCTGGCCACTTTTAAAGAAAAAGAAGGCCTTACCCTGGTACTGACAGAGCAACAAGCTGAAGACTATCAACTGGATATTTTATTCAGAGCACGTTGGATCAGCCTGACAGTGCATTCAGATTTAGAAGCTGTAGGTTTAACGGCGGCTTTTGCTAAAGCCTTAGCAGATGCGGGTTTAAGCTGTAACGTATTTGCCGGTGCTTACCATGATCATCTACTGGTGCCTGTGCATCAGGCGGAGGCAGCTCTGTTGGCATTAAAGCAACTACAACAAAGTAAGCAAAACAAGACGTAGAAAGGGATAGTGAATGTCATTACAACAAATTTTCGGCTGGGGCACATTAAGACTGGCGTTAGCCGGACTGATAGGCGCACATGGCTGGCACAGAGCTTTAACCGGAGGCGTTGAACCCTTTGGTCAGTGGCTGGATAGTCACGGCTGGCCTATGGGCGTATTAATAGCTGTTGCTATCACAGCTTTTGAAATTATCGGCACCTTATTTTTGGCATTAAACCGTTATGTCACTTTGGTTTGTTTGGGCTATGTCGGTATTTATGCGACCGGAATTGCAATTTTGCACGCTAAAGTCGGCTGGTTTGTCGTGGGGCCTGGTCGCAACGGCGCAGAATATAGTGCTTTACTGATTTTGGTGTTGCTCTCTGTGGCAGTACATCACTGGCCGTCACGCCGATAGTTGGCTGATTCAATTGCGCACCTGCATGCCGTACTTTCACCGTTGAGCCAAAAGCCGGGCAATTGGGTGGTGCCGTTGATAATGCCATCCAGCAGGCTGGCATTATCGCTGCACATCAAATCTGTGGCTAATGGCCCGGCGTAAAGCAGTTGTTGATTTTGAAACAGCAGCAACAGCGGGGCTGCAATAATATCCAGCCCCAGCGCTTTGGCTTCATCCAGTTCCAGCTCTTTTACCATTAAATCAGGCTGACGTTGCTGCATACGCAGCAGATGCTCTTTGGCAAAAGAACTGCAGTTGCAGCTGGAGTCTGAGATCAAAATCGCTTGCCAAAGACGGTTTGGCTGCAGTTGATGGCTTAGTTTGTGTTGTACCTGCTGTGGCAGAAGTGGTTGTTGTTGCCACAAACCCTGCTGATCGAATACACCATAATGACCTAAAAAAAACCAATAAAAAGCTGCTGCACTGCCTGCGATCCAAAGCATAAGCAAA
>JAHIWM010000241.1 GCA_018815765.1 Gammaproteobacteria bacterium
CTGCTGATTGTCGTCTGGATTTTCTGCCGTTTAGAAGAAACCTTGCCAAAAGAACACCGCATTGCGATGAGCACTAAAGGCTTTGCTGAAGGCTTTAAAGAAGTGATCAGCAACGTCCCCACTGTATGCTACATGGTGTGTATGGGGTTATTTTTTGGTAGTTTTATTGGCTATCTGAATTCATCGCAACAAATCTTTCAGGACTTGTTTAAGACCGGCGAGCTGTTCACTTTGTACTTTGGCTTATTGGCGATAGTCTTTGGCGCAGCCTCTTTGGTGAACTCGCGTTTGGTGCAAAAATGGGGCATGCAACATTTATCCAACCGCGCAGTCTGGGGCATTATTCTGAGCTCTGCAGTATTTTTAGCGCTGCATTTGGTGATCGAGATTCAGTTGTGGATCTTTGTGCTGTACGCATCTGTGCTGTTTTTCTGCTTTGGCCTGGTATTTGGCAATATCAACGCCATGGCGATGGAACCTATGGGCCATGTGGCGGGTATAGCAGCTGCTATTATTGGCTCGACATCATCCATCATGTCGATGACGATAGGCACAGTGATAGGCCAAATGTACAACGGTACTTTGATCCCTGTCACCGCAGGCTTTTTGCTTTTTGGCAGCATCAGTATGGGGATTTTAACTTTTGCCCAAAAATACAAACAAAAGCACCAGGACAAAGATGAAACACAGCAAATAGCTACGCCTTCAGAATCAATCTGATCGCTGTCATTTCGCACCCAACTAAAGCCCATGATTGTCATGGGCTTTTTACTATCTGTTGATGAATACCTGCTCGGTTACAACCCGATGAATCACTGCTGCAACTGCAACCACTCTCTTGGGCTGTTGCCGGTTTTTCGCCTGAAGGTTCGGGCCAAAGCCGATGGGCTTTCATAACCCACCTCATCTGCTATCAAGGCGATAGGACGGCCTTCACGCAATAATTTTTGCGTAAGGCTTACCCGCCAGCTCACCAGATAATCAGCGGGTGTAATTCCTACCACTTTATGAAACTTAGCAGCAAAACTTGCTCTGGACATACTGGCAGCAGTGGCCAGCTCAGCCACAGACCAGGCTTTAGCTGGTTGATCGTGCATTAAGGTCACAGCTTTTGACAGCCGTAAATCCGCTAACCCAGCCATCATGCCAGTCGATACACTGCGGTTGGCCATCATATGCCGCAGCAATTGGATCACCACCAGCTCAAACAAGCGGTTGAGTACGGCGTTTTTACCACAATGCTGCGCAAAAGCTTCGGCGAATAACCAATCCAGATTGCCACTGAGCATGGATACTTCAGCCAAAGGCATCAGCACATACGTAGGTAAAGCCGTGGTCAGTGGATTATCCAGCCCACCATCAAAACTCAGTGCAGCCGATACCAGTTCCACGTGCTGATCTGGCTTTTGACCTGGCATTGCAGACAGACTATGACTACAAGGGCGAGGAATAAACAACAAACTTGGCTCTGTGATCTGCACAGCTTTTTGTTGATCCAGTTGCAATACCGCATCACCAGAGCGCAGCAAATGCAGCTTGGCTGTTCTGTCTGTGGCATCAAAACCAATTTCAGTACCGAGCACGCCACCAAAGATAGTAGTGGCGTGCATACCAAATTGAGCGAGCAAAGTAGATAACCTATCCATACACAGCCTTTTTTGTTAAACAAAGCACAATTAGACGATCTGTTGCATAAATTAGACTATTTGAACCCAAAAGGAAAGCAAGGCGGCTTACTATAATCACAGCCGCTAACAAGGGGAAAACAACAAAACCCTCTTGCCTGAAGCGAGCGAAAAATTAAACAGGTGAGCGCACTAAGAAGAGCGCAGCCAACAAACTAAGCTTGCAAATCCAAAAGGAAACTAAAATGACTAACTTTAAATCACGTTTATTAACCACAGCTATCGCAACATTTGGCCTGACCTTTGGCGCAGCCGCTTTTGCCGCTGAAAAACCTACAGTGCTGCTAGTACACGGTGCCTTTGCTGAATCATCCAGCTGGAATGGCGTAGTCGCTGAACTTCACGAACAAGGTTACCCGGTGATTGCTGTCGCCAACCCACTGCGCAGCGTAAAAAGCGATGCTGCTTATCTGCAAGATGTAGTAGCAAGCACCAAAGGCCCCGTAGTTTTAGTGGGTCACTCTTACGGTGGCTCAGTGATCAGTGCCGTGACAGCCGATCAGGCAAAAGTAAAAGCTTTAGTTTATGTTGCAGCTTTTGCTCCGGAACAAGGTGAAAATATTGCTGAATTATCCGGACGTTACCCAGGCGGCACTTTAGGCCCAACGCTTGCTGCTCCTGTGGCACTAAAAGATGGCAATAAAGATTTATATATCCAACAAGACAAATTCGGTGCTCAGTTTGCAGCAGATGTACCTGCGGCAGAAGCAGCTTTAATGGCCGCCACTCAGCGCCCTGTGACTGAAGCCGCATTGCATGAAGCTTCAGGAGTTCCTGCCTGGAAAAAAATTCCGTCATGGGCTATTTACGGTACTGCCGATAAAAATATCCCTGCCGCTGCAATGAAATTTATGGCAGAACGGGCTGGTGCCAAAAAGATTGTTGAAATCAAAGGCGCCTCTCATGTGGTGATGACCTCCAAACCAGAGCAAGTTGCCAAGCTGATTGTTGAAGCGGCAGAAGCCACAACTAAATAACTACTCAGCCACAGAAAGTAAAAAGCCATCTCCATAAGAGGTGGCTTTGCTTTTGCCCCCTGAAAAAGGGGGGGTTATTCTATTTACATCTTTAACTCCACCTCACCATTGACATATCGACAAATCCCGATATCATGTCGGCATGGAACTACTAGAAATATTCAAAGCCCTCTCAAATCGTACACGACTCGACATCGTAAAAGGTTTGAAGGACCCCGCAAAAAACTTTCCTCCTCAGGATGAAGGTGATGTGAATATTGTGGGTGTTTGTGTAAGTAGTATTCAGGAAGGTGTGGGTCTGTCTCAGTCAACCGTCTCTGATTATCTTGCCACTCTGCAACGTGCAGGCTTGGTTGAAGTCAGACGCATTGGCCAGTGGACCTATTACAAACGAAACGAAGCAACCATCAGTGCTCTTGCCGAGCTTATAGGTCGAGAACTGTAATTTTTTATAAACTTATATCGACAATTACCGATATCCCTTTTTATCGAAACGAGGTGTTATATGAAAGCGATAGTACTTAAATCATTTGGTGGCCCGGAAGCATTTGAACTTTGCGATCTAGCCAAACCAGTACCACAAGCAGGCCAAGTGCTGGTGAAGGTGTATGCAACCTCCATCAATCCATTGGATTATCAAGTCCGCCGCGGGGATTATCCTGATCTGGTGCCACTACCCGCCATTACCGGTCACGACATTTCAGGAGTAGTCGAAGCCGTTGGCCCAGGCGTAACAGGCTTCGCCCCTGGCGATGAGGTTTGGTATACCGCACAGATATTCGGTGGACAAGGCAGTTATGCTGAATATCATGTTGCCGATGAAAAAATTATCGGAAAAAAACCTGCTGCATTAAACCATCTGGAGGCAGCAAGCCTATCCTTGGTGGGTGGAACTGTATGGGAAGCACTGGTAGAGCGAGCCGGATTAAAAGTGGGTGAAAGCATTCTGATCCACGGTGGTGCCGGAGGGGTTGGACATATAGCTATTCAACTTGCAAAGGCAATAGGGGCCAGAGTATTCACAACAGTACGCAAAACGAACTTTGAGTTCGCCAAAAGTTTGGGAGCAGATGTCACTATCGACTACAAAAATGAGGATTATGCCGATATCATTATGCGCGAAACCGCTGGCCAGGGGGTTGATGTAGTACTCGACACCATAGGCGGAGATACCTTGTCGCATAGCCCACATACGCTGGCTCAGCTGGGTCGGGTGGTGAGCATAGTAGACATCGCGACACCTCAGAATTTAATTGAAGCCTGGGGGAAAAACGCGAGTTATCACTTTGTATTCACAAGACAAAACCGCGGAAA
>JAHIWM010000242.1 GCA_018815765.1 Gammaproteobacteria bacterium
ACACAGAACTTAGCAGCGGGGAACCAGGCTGGCTCCCTATTAAAACAACAGAATTCGAATACATAGGTTCAACATGAAAAGGTTAAACTCAAATAAAAGCCGCCTCGCGGTCTGTATTTCTGTCATCTTGTCCGCCGGAGCTTTGCCGCAAGCTATAGCCCAACAAAATGAAGAAAAAGCAGAAGAAAAAATTGAAGTCATTCAAGTTCAGGGCATACGTGGCAGCTTAATTCGCTCTATGGATATGAAACGCGAGGCCAATGGCGTTGTCGATGCTATTTCCGCAGAAGAAATGGGAAAGTTCCCGGATACCAACCTGGCTGAATCACTGCAACGTATTACTGGCGTATCCGTCAGCCGCTCTAACGGTGAAGGCAGTCAAATCACAGTCCGTGGTTTTGGTCCTGAATTTAACTTAATTACGTTAAATGGCCGTCAGATGCCTGGCACTGGTTATACCCGTTCTTACAATCTGGAAAACCTTTCATCTGAGGGGGTCAGCGCTTTAGAGGTCTATAAAACCGCCAGAGCAGATCTGCCAAGCGGTGGTTTAGGGGCAACAGTAAATATTGTTACCACTCGACCTTTGAGTCAGCCTGGCCAGAAGTTTTCTGTCGCGGCCAAAGCTATACACGACACATCTGTTGTGGAAGGTGATGATGTAACGCCTGAAGTTGCAGCCGTATACAGCAATACTTTTGCTGAAGACAGGTTAGGCGTCGCCTTCTCTTTTTCGCATCAGGAACGTGATTTCCAGAAACAACAGGCCAATATTCAGGGCTGGCAGGCCAATGTTGCCCTACCCACTCTAGACGCCAGTAAAGTGATTGACGCCCGAGCTGAAGATGCTGACGGTAATAAAATTGGCAACTACTTTTTCCCTAAAGATATGAACTACAGCATGGAAAATGTGGAGCGTGAGCGCAGTAACGGCCAGTTGACACTGCAATACGAACCTGTAGATGACTTTGTTGCCACTCTGGATTACACAGGCTCACGCGCTTTAACCGGTACTAATGCCATTGGCTGGGGGATCTGGAACGAATTTGGCGGCAATATCAATGCCTATGAGCTGGATGAGAATGGTACTGCACTTTACGCTGACATCAGTGGCAATGACGGCTCATTCACAGCAGACAGAAACAGCACTGAAGTAAAAGCCCGCTCTGTTGGCTTAAATCTGGACTGGAAACTGAATGACGACTGGCATTTTGCGCTGGATTATCACGACTCCAACAACAAAACCGACAATGGAGCAGACAAAGGTTTAGGCAGCGCTGGTCAGGTGATCCTTGGGTCAGATCAATTGTTATCAAAAATTTATGATTATCGCTCCGGTGATATTCCGCAAGCCATGATCTTATGGCGCAACGGTACGAATGAATTAACTCCGGGTGAGATTGATTCCAACTTCAGCCAGTTTACTCATTCACCGGGTGAATCAGAGATACAGCAGCTGCAACTTGATGCCACCTGGTTTAACTCCAGCTTTAAGATCCCATTGAGCAGTGTGAAGTTTGGTGTCGCAAGGACAGAACAAACAATGAGTGGCTACTCGGCCTGGAGTGGTTTGCGTGGTGGTGCAGGTTTTAATCCGGCTTATCCACAAATTTTCCCGGACAGTATGTTTACCCGACACTCTACAGCGAACTTTTTAGATCAGTTCAGCAGTGGTGGCGATTCATTGCAGCCACATTATTACTACACCTATGATTTTGATGAAGCTATAGCGCGACAACAAGCTTTCCTGACAGAAGCCGTGATGGGTGGTGATGCTTATATACCAGATGCATACTTTGATGGCATAGACAGTACAAGTCATGTCGAGGAAGAAAGCAGCAGTGCTTACCTGCAATCGGTCTGGCAACTGGACATTGGTACTTATGCTGTGCAATTAAATGCAGGCTTACGTTACGAAGAAACCGAAGTACCTAATACAGTACGTCAAACTGTGCCATTGCAAGTCAATTGGGAAAGTCCATCTGAATGGATCACACAATACCAACAAGGCGGTGCGGAACAAACTCTCGATTTCACCGGGAAATATGATTTACTGCTCCCTATGTTTGATATGAAAATAGACCTGATGGACGACCTGGTTGGACGTTTATCCTGGGGGAAAACTATTTCCCGTGCGCCTTTAGGTTTATTGGTTGGAGGCCGGAGCTTAAGCGGCAGCCCCAAACCAGGCTCACGCACAGGCAGTCTGGGTAATACAGGCCTATTGCCTTTTGAATCTACCAACCTCGATCTGACTTTGGAATACTATTACGCAGATGGCAGCTATGCGGCTGTCGGATATTTCAAAAAAGACGTAGATAACTTTATTCAGACCACTATTACCGAAACCACCATTGAAGGTTTGCACGATATACTGAACGGCCCCCGCTACCTTGAGGCTATTGCTGATATAGAGGGCAGAGGCGAACAAGCGACCAGCACAGCTATATTTGAACAAATGCTGGCCAATGGTCACGGCAATGCCGAAGGAAAAATAGAACCTAATTCACAGGACCCGTTGATCGTCTGGAACATCAGCCAGCCACAAAATACCGACAGTAAGTCAGTGGATGGTTTTGAACTGGCCGTGCAACATTTGTTTGATGAAACTGGTTTTGGTGTGGGTGCTAACGCTACTTTTGTACAAGGCGATGTGGAGTTTGATGTGACAAGTCTGACGCAACAAGCCCCTCTGACCGGTTTAAGTGATTCAGCCAACTTCCAGCTGTTTTATGAAAAAGAAGACTGGTCCGTCAAAGTCACTTATGCGTGGCGTGACAGCTACTTGATTGGTGTTGGTCAGTCTCAGGGTTCTGCCGACGCGCCACCTCAGTATGCCAAAGCTTTTGGGCAGTGGGATGTGAACCTGAATTATGCGATCACAGAACAACTAAAAGTGTTTCTGGAAGGCATAAACCTGAACAACGAAACGGAGCAAGGTTACGGCCGCTACGAAGAACAGTTCCTGTTTGCCCGTCAATACGGTCCACGTTATACCTTGGGCGTGCGCTACAACTTTAACTAATAGATTCAGATAGTTTATCTATATAAAACACCCGGCTGAATACCGGGTGTTTTTACATCTGGATCCTGTGGCTAAACAAAAACCAAATGACCGTCTCAGAAAAAATCGCTCAAATACGATGTTTTTCAGCAAAAGCAACGCAATACCAGTTCTATAGCAGCACCAGTCAGCGCTAAGGCAGGCATCAATACAGACGAGCTCCATAGATGTAGCGACTAGCAGTGGGAGCCTGAGCAGCTGCATCCTGGCTTTAAATCACAGTTGAGGCATTTTTATTTCCCAGCACAAAGACGCAGGTACTTGATAAACAACTGCCCCCTTTCTTATTTAAGCTTTTCAGTAATATATCTCCATACTGAATGTAATCTTTCACAGCAAGCTGTTGTTCTGCCCCTGCAGGAGTGTGCGTGGTATGAGTTGCTGTCACCACGACCAAAGTACCACCACAAGCCAGAGCTGCGGCTATACCTATCTCGGCATCTTCAAAAATCAGACAATCGGCACAACTCACACCCAGTCGTTTTGCTGCCAGTAAATAACAATCAGGGTTAGGTTTACCCTGCTCAACATCTTCTGCTGTGATTAAAACTTGTGGAATTGGCAAGCCTGCGGCGTTCAGCCGGGTTAATGCCAGTTCGCGTGGTGCCGATGTCACCACTGCCCATTTGGACTGTGGTATTTGCTTTAAAAATGCCGCTGCGCCCGGTATTTCCTGAATACCTTCTACTTCTGCTATCTCTGCTTGAGTAATGTAAGCCGCTTCTGTCGCCACATCCACTCCGGGCAGATTTAAACTGGCGATAGTGTCTATGGCTCTTCTGCCATGAATAGTGGGCAAAAAGGTTTCAACATCAATACCATGAGCTCTGGCCCAGGTGGCCCAGACGTTTTCTGCAGCAGCAATAGAATTGATGATGGTGCCGTCCATATCAAACAACATAGCGGCAAAACGTTGATCCGGAAGCAAATCAAGAGTCATAGGCTGTAGCCCCAAGGTCAAATAAGGTTTAAAACTCAGTGATTTACTTTGCCATAAAACGAAGGTGAACGAATAGAAAAAGTCACAGCATCAGGGTTTATTGCTGTGACTTTAAATTAGCAGCGTTCAGCCAAAGATAAAGCTATAGCGTCGGCCCCCGCAGGGAAACGTCGTTGACCCGATTGATCAGTGGCAGCACGGAACACAGCTTCGGCCACATCAAGCTCTTTGGTAAATTGCTGCACCTGCGTAAAGGCTGCAAATACACTTTGGGCGTAATCAGCATAATCAGCTGTGATCAAGCCTTGCATACGTTCAGCACCATTGCTGGTAAAGCTGGTGGTTGGGCCATAACCTGGCTGCACCAATTTCACCTCAATACCAAAGGGCTTTAACTCCAGCGCCAAAGACGAGCTAAAACCTTCAATAGCGGTTTTACTGGCGGTGTAAACAGCCACCAATGGCATGGGCATCAATACAGTGTAGACGTCAGATTAATGATCAGGCCAGATTGTTGCGCCCGAAATTGTGGGATCACAGCCTGAGCCATAGCAATCATGCCAAAGGTGTTAGTTTCAAATACCTCACGCACTGTCGTCATTGGCGTGGCTTCACAAGCGCCAAAGAGCCCTATACCTGCATTATTCACCAATACATCTATAGGGCCAGCTTCTTTCAATGCGGCCTTGATACTGTCGGCCTGAGTCACATCCAAAGCTAAGACTTTTAAATGTTCCGACTGAGGAAAACCATCAGTGGTTGGTGTGCGCATTGTAGCTATCACCTTCCAGCCTTTGGCCAAAAAATACAAGGCTGTTTCCCGGCCATAACCAGATGAGCAACCCGTGATCAGTACAGTTTTCATAGCATCTCCATAAGTTAGTTTCGCTGTGGTTAAAGTAGCGAACATCAATTGAACTATCTATAATCGATAGTTCACATTTCATTATCTAGAGTTCAAAACTTATGGATCCGCTGACGGAAGTGATCAGCTTGCTACAACCCCGCACTGTATTTTCAAAAGGCATCAGCGGCGCCGGAACCTGGGCTGTACGTTATTCTGATTTTGGCCATCCAAGCTTTTGTGCCGTGCTGCAAGGCAGTTGTTTGCTTGCGGTGGACGGCCAGGATCCTGTTACTTTGCAAGCGGGTGACTTTATTTTGTTACCTACCACTCCGGGTTTTACCATGTCGGGTTTTGATAAAGTTACGCCACAACTGATTGACTCCAAAGCTGCTGCTTTAGCTACAGGAGAAATTCGTCACGGCCGCACAGAGGGGCCAGCCGATGTGCGCTTATTAGGGGGATATTTTGAGTTTAACTCGCCCGACTCCGCTTTATTGGTTTCTCTGATGCCAGACATAGTTCATCTGCGCCAAAGTAAAAGCCTGCCTGTGCTGGTGAGTTTGATTAATGACGAATGCCAAAGTGCTCTGGCTGGTCAGGATCTGGTGTTAAGCAGGCTGGTGGAAGTCTTGTTGATTGAGGCATTGCGCTCCACAGCCACAGAGCATGCGCCACCTGGTTTATTACGGGGTCTGGCAGATGAGCGCGTTGCTTTGGCGATTCGGGAGATTCACCGCGATCCTGCCCGTTCCTGGACTGTTGCAGCCATGGCACAGTTATCGGCTTTATCGCGCACTGCATTTTTTCAGCGTTTTTCCCGAACCGTGGGTGTATTGCCGATGGAATACCTGCTGCGCTGGAGAATGGCTTTGGCCAAAGATTTATTAAGACGCCTGGATCTAGGCTTAACAGAAGTGGCAGACCGCACCGGATATCAGTCAGCCAGTGCATTCAGCACTGCCTTCAGCCGCCATACAGGCCAATCTCCCAGCAGTTACGCTAAGGAAAACAGGCTGGTAAAAACACAATAACGGCTACTATCAACGCAGAATTTTTTCCATGTTTTTCCCCTTAGCCAGCTCATCAATCAGCTTGTCTAAATAACGGATCTTTTGCATCAAAGGATCTGCAACCTCTTCCACCCGAACACCACAGACCACGCCTTTAATCAAAGCAACCCTGGGGTTCATCGCAGGAGCGTTTGAAAAAAAGGATTTAAAATCAGTGCCGAGATCCAATTGCTGCTGTAATTCGACAGCACTATAGCCTGTCAGCCAACTGATAATGTGATCCACCTCAGCCCGAGTGCGGCCTTTACGCTCAGCTTTTTGCAGATAAAGCGGATAAACAGCGGAAAACTTCATGGTGAAAATGCGGTGTTCAGACATGGTTGGCCCTGCAGTAGTTTCTGTGGAACAGCATCTTTCAGCCTCACTTAAAGTCAGATCAGC